>NZ_MTBP01000007.1:2181-5640 GCF_002911665.1 Actinomadura rubteroloni | reverse complement strand
AAGTCCGGCGGTGTCCTACTCTCCCACACAGTCTCCCATGCAGTACCATCGGCGCTGAAAGGCTTAACTTCCGGGTTCGGAATGGAACCGGGTGTTTCCCTCTCGCCAAAACCACCGAACGACCAACCCCAACCCCCACAAAGGGGGGTGGGAAGCTTTGTCGATCGACACACCATATGTATTTATCAACACGGTGCCCGATTTGTTTTTCGGGAACCGCACAGGGACGCGAACATCACACAGCCGACAACACCGTCTACCACGATTGGTTTGATCGTTCGGTGTGCTCAAGCCACTCGGCCTATTAGTACCGGTCGACTCCACACCTTGCGGTGCTTCCATCCCCGGCCTATCAACCCAGTCGTCTACTGGGAGCCTTACACCCCCAAGGGGGTGGGAGAACTCATCTCGAGGAAGGCTTCCCGCTTAGATGCTTTCAGCGGTTATCCCTGCCGAACGTAGCCAACCAGCCGTGCTCCTGGCGGAACAACTGGCACACCAGAGGTTCGTCCGTCCCGGTCCTCTCGTACTAGGGACAGACCCCCACAATTCTCCAACGCGCGCAGCGGATAGGGACCGAACTGTCTCGCGACGTTCTAAACCCAGCTCGCGTGCCGCTTTAATGGGCGAACAGCCCAACCCTTGGGACCTACTCCAGCCCCAGGATGCGACGAGCCGACATCGAGGTGCCAAACCATCCCGTCGATATGGACTCTTGGGGAAGATCAGCCTGTTATCCCCGGGGTACCTTTTAGCCGTTGAGCGACACCGCTTCCACACGCCGGTGCCGGATCACTAGGCCCTGCTTTCGCACCTGCTCGACACGTCCGTCTCACAGTCAAGCTCCCTTGTGCCCTTGCACTCACCACCTGATGACCAACCAGGCTGAGGGAACCTTTGGGCGCCTCCGTTACCCTTTAGGAGGCAACCGCCCCAGTTAAACTACCCACCAGGCACTGTCCCCCACCCGGATCCACGGGCGCGGGTTAGACGCTCAAAACAACCAGAGTGGTATTTCACCAGCGACTCCACCAGTACTGGCGTACCAGCTTCACAGTCTCCCACCTATCCTACACAAGACGCTCCAAACGCCAATGCCAAGCTATAGTGAAGGTCCCGGGGTCTTTCCGTCCTGCTGCGCGAAACGAGCATCTTTACTCGTACTGCAATTTCGCCGGGCCTGTGGTCGAGACAGCGGGGAAGTCGTTACGCCATTCGTGCAGGTCGGAACTTACCCGACAAGGAATTTCGCTACCTTAGGATGGTTATAGTTACCACCGCCGTTTACCGGCGCTTAGATTCTCAGCCTCGAAGGAACAAGTCCCTCTAACCGGTCCTCTTAACGTTCCGGCACCGGGCAGGCGTCAGTCCGTATACAGCGTCTTACGACTTCGCACGGACCTGTGTTTTTAGTAAACAGTCGCTTCCCCCTGGCCTCTGCGACCACCCCCAGCTCCCACCGCACAGGTGTTCACCAGGAATGGTCCCCCTTCTCCCAAAGTTACGGGGGCAATTTGCCGAGTTCCTTGACCACAGTTCACCCGATCGCCTTGGTATTCTCTACCTGACCACCTGAGTCGGTTTAGGGTACGGGCCGCCGGTACACTCGCTAGAGGCTTTTCTCGGCAGCATGGGATCACTCACTTCGCCTAAAACGGCTCGGCATCACACCTCACCCTGATGTGCCACGGATTTGCCTATGGCACGGGCTACATGCTTACCCCAGGACAACCACCGCCTGGGCTGAGCTACCCTCCTGCGTCACCCCATCACTCACCTACTACCACCTCGGGCCCCGCGCTCCCCCGGTTCCAAGACCCGAAGGTCTCAAAGCGGGATCGGGCGGTTAGCATCAGCGGGTTCAGCGTTGGCGCATACCAGCGGGTACGGGAATATCAACCCGTTGTCCATCGACTACGCCTGTCGGCCTCGCCTTAGGTCCCGACTTACCCTGGGCGGAACAGCCTGCCCCAGGAACCCTTGGTCATCCGGCGCACACGATTCTCACGTGTGATGCGCTACTCATGCCTGCATTCTCACTCCCGCAACCTCCACCGCACAGTCACCCGACGGCTTCACCGGCTTGCAGGACGCTCCCCTACCCACCCCAACGAAACGCTGGAGTGCCACGGTTTCGGCGGTGTGCTTGAGCCCCGCTACATTGTCGGCGCGGAATCACTTGACCAGTGAGCTATTACGCACTCTTTCAAGGGTGGCTGCTTCTAAGCCAACCTCCTGGTTGTCACAGCAACTCCACATCCTTTCCCACTTAGCACACGCTTAGGGGCCTTAACCGATGATCTGGGCTGTTTCCCTCTCGACTACGAAGCTTATCCCCCGCAGTCTCACTGCCACGCTCTCACTTACCGGCATTCGGAGTTTGGCTGACGTCAGTAACCCGGTCAGGCCCATCAGCCATCCAGTAGCTCTACCTCCGGCAAGAAACACGCGACGCTGCACCTAAATGCATTTCGGGGAGAACCAGCTATCACGGAGTTTGATTGGCCTTTCACCCCTAACCACAGGTCATCCCCCAGGTTTTCAACCCTGGTGGGTTCGGGCCTCCACACCGTCTTACCGGCGCTTCACCCTGCCCATGGCTAGATCACCCCGCTTCGGGTCTACAGCATGCGACTACCCGACCACCGAAATGGCCACGGCGCCCTATTCAGACTCGCTTTCGCTACGGCTACCCGACACCGGTTAACCTCGCCACACACCATAACTCGCAGGCTCATTCTTCAAAAGGCACGCCATCACGAACAACACCCGAAAGTGTTGGGGACGCTCTGACGGCTTGTAGGCACACGGTTTCAGGTACTATTTCACGACCCCTCACCGGGGCACTTTTCACCTTTCCCTCACGGTACTGGTCCGCTATCGGTCATCAGGAAGTATTCAGCCTTACCACGTGGTCGTGGCAGATTCACACGGGATTTCACGGGCCCCGTGCTACTCGGGAAAACACCCAGAAGCCACTATGAGTTTCGTCTACCGGACTCTCACCGTCTACGGTCGGCCATCCCAAGCCGTTCAACTACCCAAGCGGTTTATAACTCCTCGACCCGGCGGCAGCCAGATCCGGATGCTCCCACAACCCCGCACACGCAACACCTGCCGGCTATCACACGCGCACGGTTTAGGCTCATCCGCTTTCGCTCACCACTACTCACGGAATCACTATTGTTTTCTCTTCCTGCGGGTACTGAGATGTTTCACTTCCCCGCGTTCCCACCAACCGGCCTATACATTCAACCGGCGGCGACACCCCATGACGGGTGCCAGGTTTCCCCATTCGGAAATCCCCGGATCACAGTCTGGTTGCCGACTCCCCGAGGCATATCGCAGGCTCCCACGTCCTTCATCGGCTCCTGATGCCAAGGCATCCACCGTATGCCCTTAAACACTTGAACACACAAAACGATCAAACAAATCGCAACAGAAGAACAAAAAACCACA
>NZ_MTBP01000006.1 GCF_002911665.1 Actinomadura rubteroloni | reverse complement strand
GTTGGTCGTTCGGTGGTTTTGGCGAGAGGGAAACACCCGGTTCCATTCCGAACCCGGAAGTTAAGCCTTTCAGCGCCGATGGTACTGCATGGGAGACTGTGTGGGAGAGTAGGACACCGCCGGACTTTCTTTAGTGTCGAGGGTCGCCCCGGAATTCCACGGGAGCGGCCCTCGACGCATGTAATGCCCCAGTCGAAGTAGGCTGCAGGGGCAACCGAACGACGACGACAGTGACGGACGTGATGAGCGCGGAAGAGGACGGCCGAAGCGGCGAGGACCGGCGCAACAGGGACGGGGGGCGCGACAAGCCCGCCCGTCGCGGGGGAGACGGTCGCGGAGACGCGGGCCGGCGCCGGGACGGCGGGCCGCGCGGTGCGGCCCCGCGGTCGGGCGGGCCCCGAGGCGCCCAGGGTCGTCCGCGACAGAGCGGCCAGTCGGGGAACGGCGGTGGCCGTTCCTTCGGAGGCGGCCGTCCGGGCGGCGGGTTCCGGCGCGATGACCGTCGTGACGACCGTCCGACTCGCCGCGACGATGACCGCAGGGGCGATGGCCCGCGCGGTGGCCAGGATCGTCCGTACCGTGGCTCCGATGACCGCCGTCAGGGCGGCGAGGGGCGCTTCGACCGTCGTGACGACCGGGGCGGACGCGGACCCAGTGGCCCGCGCGGCCCTCGTCAGGGCGGACCGCAGGGTGAGCGTCGCTTCCAGGGGCGTCCCGGCGACCGCGATGACAGGCGGCCGTTCCGGTCCGGCGATGACCGGCCCGAACGCACGTCCGGCGGTCCGCGCCGGGACGACCGGAAGCCCTTCCGTCAGGATCGCGGCCCCGGCCGTCCCCAGGGCGGCGGCTTCCGCGACCGTGACGACCGATCCGGCAGGCCCGACGACCGTCGCGGCCCGGGCGGTCCCCGGTTCGACCGGCAGGACCGTTCGGGACGTCCCGACGACCGTCGCGGTCCCCGGTTCGAGCGGCGCGATGATCGCGGTGGCCGTCCGGACGACCGTCGTGGCCGGCCTTTCGAGCGGCGGGACGACCGTCAGGGCGATGATCGCCGTCCGTCCGGTGGCCCGCGTTACGAGCGGCGCGATGACCGGGGCCAGGGTGACGATCGGCGCCCGTCCGGCGGTCCGCGCTATGAGCGGCGGGACGACCGTGGCCGGAGCGACGATCGTCGTCCGTCTGGTGGTCCCCGTTATGACCGGCGTGATGACCGTGGCCGGAGTGAAGACCGGCGTCAGTCGGGTGGTCCGCGTTACGAACGGCGCGATGACCGCGGTCAGGGTGACGATCGTCGTCCGTCCGGCGGTCCGCGTTACGAGCGGCGGGACGACCGTGGGCAGGGCGACGATCGGCGTCCGTCGAGTGGCCCGCGTTATGAGCAGCGTGACGACCGGCGTGGGTCGAGTGGCCCTCGCTTTGAGCGGCGTGATGACCGTGGCGGTCGTCCGGACGATCGCCGTGGGCCGGGCGGTCCGCGGTTCGAGCGGCGCGATGACCGCGGTCAGGGCGACGATCGGCGTCAGTCGGGTGGTCCGCGTTACGAGCGTCGCGATGACCGGCGTGGGCCGGGCGGTCCCCGGTTCGAGCGGCGTGACGACCGTGGGGGGCGGCCGGACGACCGGCGCGGTCCCCGGCCGGACCGGCGCGATGACCGGCGTTCCGGTGGTGGGCCGCAGCGCGGTTCCGGCCGTCCGCCGTTCCGTCAGGGCGACCGCGACGATCGGCGTCCGGCGCGTCCGTGGCAAGACCGGGACGGTGACCGGCACGGCCGTCCGGCCGATGAGCACGTGTCCGCCGAGCCGAGGCACGACGACCCGCTGCTGCCCGACGACGTCACCGGCGAGGAGCTGGACGCCGACGCTCGCGTCGAACTGCGCACGCTGCCGAAGGACTTGGCGGCCCGCGTCGCGCGTCATCTGGTGATGGCGGGGCGGCTCGCGGAGGACGAGCCCGAGCAGTCGTACAAGCATGCGCGCGCGGCGCGGCGGTTGGCGTCGCGTGTCGGGATCGTCCGGGAAGCGGCGGGACTCGCCGCCTACGCCGCCGGCGAGTGGGCCGAAGCGCTCGCGGAACTGCGGGCGGCGCGGCGGCTCGGCGCGGGGGACGAGACCTACCTTCCGGTCATGGCGGACAGCGAGCGCGGGCTGGGGCGTCCCGAGCGGGCGCTGGACCTGGTCAAGTCGCCCGAGGCGTCCCGGCTGGACACGGCGGGGCTGGTGGAACTGCGGATCGTGGAGTCCGGCGCCCGCCGTGACCTCGGTCAGCATGACGCCGCCGTCGTGACCCTCCAGATTCCCGAACTGCGCGACCGTCGGCTCCGCCCCTGGTCGGCGCGGCTGTTCTATGCCTACGCGGACGCGTTGGCCGAGGCCGGACGGGAGGCCGAGGCGTCCGACTGGTTCGCGCGGTCCTCCGCCGCCGACCGCGACGGCGAGACCGACGCGGCCGAGCGCTACGCGGAGATCGAGGGCCTGGAGATCGTCGACACCGAGGAGGACGACGAGACGTTCGTCGCCGACGCGGAGCTGGGCGAGGCCCCGGGGACCGATGGCGAGGACGAGCCGGAAGCCGTGAGCGCCGTCGTCCCGGACGAGCCCGACGTCTCGGACGCACCGGAAGATTCCGATGGCGCGCCTGCCGTCGAGGCGGACCCGGCGGAGGAAGCGCTGGACGAGCCGGTCGCGGAGACCGCGACGGACCCGCTGACCTTCGCGTTCGCGCCGGACACGCCGCCGGCGGCCGACGTGGAGGTCCCCGACGCGCCCGCCGTCTTCCTGGCGCCCGAACCGGCGCCGGAGAAGGACGAGGACGAGTGAGATCAGGCCGTCCGCCCCTAAGGCGGACGGCCTGACCTTTTCACGCGTGCTGTGACAGCGCGTGCATGATCCCGACGACGTTGCTCTCGTCGCTGTTGAGCACCTGGTACTTCGCGGCGACGTCCGGGTCGATGTCGTCCTGCGTGATGCGGTACCGGTGGGCGGTGCGCTCGCGGACCATCTCGACGGCGTGGTCGACGTCGAGCCCGGCGTCGCGGGCGTCCCGGACGGCGTCCACCCAGACGCGCAGTTCCTCGGCGGACCGCTCCAGTGTGTCCTCGACCGCCGTCACCGGGCCGTAGTGCGCGAACAGCAGCCGCTGCGGCTGGAGTGAGGCGAACCGCCGGAGCGAGCCGAGCGCGGTGTCGAGGTCGAAGTCCGGCGGGGGCGTCGCCGGACGGACGTCGGCGGTCTCCTGCAGATAGATCCCGGCGGCGTCCCCGACGTAGAGGTCGCCCGTCGCGGAGTCCATGAGCCCGACATGGTGTTTGGCGTGTCCCGGCGAATAGTGCGATTCCAGGCGTCGGCCGCCGCCGAGGTCGATGACGCCGGTGTCGTCCACCGCCCGGATCCGCGCGGCGTCGGTGGGCTTCAGCTCGCCGAACAGGACGTCGAGCGCGTCCCCGTAGACCCGCCGCGCGCTGCGCATCAGCCGTTCCGGGGAGACGAGGTGGCGCGCGCCCTTCTCATGGACGACGACCTCGGCACCGGGGTACATCGCGGCGATGTCGCCGACGCCGCCGGCGTGGTCGAGGTGGATGTGGGTGACGACCACGGTCGCGAGGTCGGCGGCGGTGACGCCGAGTTCGGTCAGCGCGGCCTGGACGGTCGGCGCGGACCCGGACGTTCCGGGCTCGACCAGGCATGGCCGGTCGGACAGGATCAGGTAGCCGGCCGTGATCCCGCTGTAGCCCGCCATCCGCGTGTCGATCTCGTAGACGTCTCCGCCGAGCGGCGTGATCGTGGTGTCCATGGCCCGATCATCGCGCTGCGGGGCGCGGTTATCCACAGTCCGCGGCCGGGCTTTCGCCGTCGGTGTCCGGTGTTCCATCCTGGTCGAGGAGGCGCAGGACGAGGCCGGTGCGGGGTTTCGGGCCGAAGGAGGTGGACTTGCGGGGAACGCGGTCGCCGTGCGCGGCGACGTCCATGACATCGCGGACGGAGAGGGGGTTGAGCAGGACGGCGGTGCCGCCGGTCGCGCGGGCGCGGTCGAGAGCGGCGGCCGGATCGTCGTGGACGATCTCGACGGTGTGCTCGTCGCGGGGCACGTTCCAGAGACCGTCGATGAGGAGCCGGTCGAGGACGGTCGTGTTCAGCCTGCGGACGAGCGGGGGCACGTCGGCGGGCACGGCCCGGTCGAGACGGGCCTGATCGGGCCGGGTCAGCAGGTGCAGTCCGTGCGCGCCACCGAGCAGGAACGCGGGCTCGTCCGCCGCCGCGAGCGCGTCGAGCGCCGGGGACAGGTCGGTGAACGGGGTGACGTTGAAGGCCGTCCGGGCGGCCTTCAGCGCCGTGTCCGGGTCCAGCCCCGGCAGGACGCGGTGGATGGCGCCCAACCGGGGCGGGTAGCGCGTGGAGTCGACAAGGAGGGCCATGCCGTAATCGCAGGGGCCGGGGCCGCTCTGGCGGGCCTGGAGGAGGCGGTACGTCGCGTATCGGTGGTGGCCGTCGGCGATCAGTGCCTGCCGGGGGCGGAGGTCGTCGGCGATGCGCGCGTGCAGGCGCGGATCGGTGATCCGCCACAGCCGGTGGACGAGCCCGTCGCGATCCCGGAATTCGACAAGGGGCTCGCCGGACGCGGCGTCGTCCACGATGTCGGCCGTGACACCGCCGCCCTCATAGGTCAGAAAGATCGGCTCCAGATTGGCGCGGGTCGCACTCATCAACGCGAGCCGGTCACGGACGGGCCCGGGATAGACGTCCTCGTGCGGCAGCACGACGCGGTCGCCCTCCGCGCGCAGCCCGAGCGCACCGATAAGCCCCCGCTGCAGAACAACGCCTCCGCCGGCGCCTCCGACCTCGTCAACACCCCCATGAGCGCGCTCGCGAGAGCTCTCGCCCGCACGCCTGCCGGTGCCGCGGTCGGAGTGCCCGTCAGTGCGCCCGCTGGCGCCCGGGTCGGTGTGCCCGCCAGCGCTCGCGGTGATGCTCTGACGAGCGCTCGTGCCGGTGTCCCCGCCAGCGCCTGCGTTGGCGCGCTCGCAGGTGTCCCTGCTTGCGCCGTCGGTGCTCCCGACGACGGTCCCGCTGACGCCCGCGTCGGTGCGCCCGCCAGCGTTCGCAGCGATGCTCCGGCGAGCGCTCGTGCCGGTGTCACCGCCAACGCCCGCGTTGGCGCGCTCGCCGGTGCCCCTACTACCGTCGTCGGTATTCCCGACGACGGTCCCGCTGCCCTCATTTGTGCTTTTGTCGGCACAGCCGTCGGTGTCGTCGATGCCCCCGCTGGTGCTTTCGCCTGTGCTCGTGCCGCCGCCCTCGCCGGCGCCCATGTCGGCGTTCTGGCCGGCGCCTCGATCACCCACAGCAGCATCGTCGGCATTGTCGCGGGCGTCGGCACGGGCGCCCGCATCGGCGTCAGCACGGGCGCTTGCGCGGGCGCCCGCACCGGCGCTGGCGCCTGCGTCCGTGTTGGTGGTGCCGGTGCCGGTGCCGGTGCCGGTGCCGGTGCCGGTGCCGGGGGTGGTTGGGGTGGTGGCGGCTTCGTAGATGTAGAGGGCTGGGGTGTCGTCGGGGCGGAGTGTGCCGTTGGTGAGCCAGCGGCGTAGTGCCGCGGCGGCCTCGGCGTAGTCGGAGCCTTCCGCGCGGGAGCGGATGAGGCGGGCGATGTTGCGTTCGTCGGTGTCCAGGAGTGAGCGGGCTTCCGCGTCGTCCAGGAGGTCGTAGGGCGGGCTCGTCACCGTGGACAGGTTGTTGACGCGGGTCGGGTCGAAGCGCACGCCGCGGAACGGGGCCAGGACCAGTCCGGCGGCGGGCCGGGGGTCCGGTGTGCCGAACGCCCATGCGCTGAAGTCTTCCGGATTGGATCCGGAAGGGAGATCGCCGTCCACTGTGGGCATGCTAACCACCGGCGGCCCCCTGCCGCGTGAGCGGGTACCGTCGAATGTGATCACGATCGCACGGGAGGTCCATATGAGCCTTCAAGGACCGGAACGGCCGGACGATTCCACGGGTGAGCATCCTCCCGGCGGCGACGTGTACGAGTGGTACACGCGTGGGCTGAGCCTGCTGCGGTCGGGGAGCGCTGCGGCGGCGCTCCAGCTCCTGGCCCGTGCCGCTGACGCCGAGCCGGACTCGCGCGCCATCCGTGAGGCGTTGGCGCGTGCTCAGTTCGGCGCGCGCCGGTTCGGGGATGCCGCCGACAGCTTTCGCTCGATCGTCGCCGACGATCCTGCTGAGGATTACGCGCTGTTCGGGCTGGGGCTCGCGCTCAGCCGCATGGGTGACTTTCGTGGTGCCGTGGAGCCCCTAGCCCTTGCGGCCGCGATGCGGCCCGACAACAAGGACTACGCCAACGCCCTCCGGCACGTTCGTGCCACTCTCGCCTCCCGCGACTGACTTTCTTCGCCCCAATCGCCCCCTGGTCACGACCGTCTTTCATCCATCGTCTGCCCCGATTGCGTTCACGGTGCCCGACGCTGCCGCTGCTTCGCTTTCAGGGAACCGCCTGCGTCCGCGTTAGTCGAATGGTGCGCAGCCTCGCTCTCGGTGGCGAGCGTGTATTCGCGGGTTATCAGTGGACGGTGCGAAGCGGTCGGGCGTGGTCGCTGGTCGGTTTGCTCGTGCGCGGAGGTAGAGAGTGCTTTGCGATCCGGGTCGAGCGCATGGATTTCTGCGCTACGGCCGGCGTCGTATGGCGGATGTGGGTTCTGTCAGAGATGATTTCGTGAGCGGTGTGGTGGGGGCTTTGTTAAGTCGTGTTTTGGGGCGGTGGGTTTCTGGTGCTGGCGGGGGTGAAGTGTGGTGTGCGTCATGGTCGGTCGGGGGTTTGATCGCGGGTGCGCGGCGGGTGGTGCTGGTGGGTGCGGTCCAAACTAGAGAGACGTCTCGGTGTGGGGGATTGGGAGTCTCGGCGGCGGGTCAGGGGAGATGGTGAGATGGACGGGATCCCGGGTGGCGCTCGGGAGTTCGTGGCGACCGCGTGAGGGACGAGGTGCGATGCGAGGGTCTGACAGGCCGCTCAGCGAGGTGTACGACGTGGCGTTGCTCGACCTCGACGGGGTTGTGTACGTCGGGCACAAACCCGTTCCCGGGGCGGCGGAGGCGCTTGCCAAGGCGCGTGCGTCGGGGCAGCGGCTGGCGTTCGTCACCAACAACGCGTCCCGGACGCCCTCGGCGGTCGCGACGTTGTTGGGCAGTGTCGGCGTGCCCGCCGATCCGGCCGATGTCGTGACGTCCTCGCAGGCCGCCGCGACGCTTCTCGCCGAGCGGCTTCCCGCCGGGGCCAAAGTGCTCGTTGTCGGCGGTGCGGCTTTGCGGCGTGCGCTTCACGCGCGGGGGCTGCGGCCGGTGTCGACGGCGGCCGAGAAGCCTGCTGCCGTTGTTCAGGGTTTCGATCCGAGTCTGTCGTACGGGCTGATCGCGGAGGGCGCGAAGGCGGTGCAGTCCGGGGCGTTGTTCGTCGGGTCCAATGGGGATCGCACCATTCCGGACGGGGACGGCGTCCCGAAGCCGGGCAACGGCTCACTGCTCCAGGTGATCCGGTCGGCGACCGGGGTGGAGCCGATCGTGACGGGCAAGCCGGAGCGTCCGCTGCACCACGAGTCGGTGGTCCGGACGGGCGCCGAACATCCGATCGTCGTCGGGGACCGGCTCGATACCGACATCGAGGGCGCGTACAACGGCGGCGCCGACAGCCTGCTGGTGTTCACGGGCGTCACCCGGCCGCGCGACGTGCTCACCGCCCCGCCCGAGCATCGGCCGACTTATCTGGCGGCCGATCTCGGCGGTCTCGTCGGCGGCCATCCGGAGGTCGTCCGGGACGGGGACGCCTGGCGCTGCAACGCCTGGACCGCCCGGCGCGACGGCGACGCGATCTCCGTCGACGGCTCCGGCGATCCGTACGACGGCCTGCGCGCGCTCGCCGCCGCGTCCTGGCGCGACACGGCGGCCCCGGCCGCCGACGCCGTCGACGGCCCGTTGCGCGCTCTCGGGCTCGCCTAGGGCGCGGCGGTGCGCGGCACCTGCGGGGGCGGTGACGCGCCGCGGTGGCGGACGTATGGACGCTCAGGCCGTCGCACACCCAGGACGTCGAGGACCGGACTCCCACGCCCACGCCGCGACCTCCACGCGGTTGGCCGTCGCACACCCGGGACGTCGCGGACCCCGACGGGCCTCGCGCACCCTTTCGAGCGTCGCGCACCCCGCTGGGTATCGCGCACCTCGGCGGCCTCGCGCAGCCTGGCGGGCGTCGCGCAGCCTGGCGGGCGTCGCGTAGCCCGTCGGGCGTCGCGCGACGCGTTCGCACGTGCTGCGTTGGCCGTCGCGCGTCCCATCGGCCGTTGTGGGCGGCGTTCGCCGTTGTGGCGATGGTCGGGTGGGTCAGAGGGCTTTGCGCAGGCGCAGGAGGTCGGTGAAACTCGCCTCGACGCGCAGGCGGCCCGAGGTCCACGCGCGGGCGGGGTTCAGGCGGTCGTCGGCGAGGGCGACGAGGTCGTCGCTGTTCACCGTCAGCCGAACCTGGCCGGCGGACGGGTCCTCGGTGCGCTGCACGGGGTCCAGGCCGCCGGGGTGCACGCGGGTCGCGAACGCGATCCCGAGATCGGGGATCCGGCAGGTGATGGTGCGCTCCACCACGTGCTCGGCGAACCGCTCGGGGTCCACGTCGGAGAGCCGGGCGGCGACCCGGTCGAGTGCGGCACGGCATTCGTCCTCGTTCGCCATGGTCAGGCCGTTCCCCCGTTCGGTCGACAACGATGCTGTGAAGGGACGGTAGCGTTCAGACCGGTCCCCGAGCGACCCGCGACCCGCGGGCCGGGGCACTCCAGGAGGTGAGGCCGATGTCCGACGGCACCGCGCCGCACGCGCACACCGGGGACGCGCGCGTCGACACGGTCCTCGCGCGCCTCGGCGAGCTGCCCGGCGCGCCGGTCGCCGCGCACGTGGCGGTGTTCGAGGACGTCCACGCGCGGCTCCAGGAACTGCTGGACGGCGAGCCCGGGCAGCCGCCGGTCCCGGGGCCGCGCCCGTGACGCGGCGGCGGCTCGACGCCGAACTCGTCCGGCGCGGACTGGCGCGGTCGCGCGAGCAGGCGGCGAAGCTCATCGGCGACGGCCTGGTCCGCGTCGGCGGGCAGCAGGCGGCGAAGGCGGCGACGCAGGTCGAGACGGGAGCGGCGATCGTCGTGACCGAGCCCGCCGATGACCCCGGCTACGTCTCGCGCGGCGGCCACAAGCTCGCGGGCGCCCTCGCCGCGTTCGCGGACCTGAAGACGGCGGGCCGGGTGTGCCTGGACGCGGGCGCGTCCACGGGCGGCTTCACCGACGTCCTGCTGCGCGCCGGCGCCGCGCACGTGTACGCCGTGGACGTCGGCTATGGGCAGATCGCGTGGTCCCTGCGCACCGACGACCGCGTCACCGTGCTGGAACGCGTCAACATCCGCGATCTGACGCCGGAGACGCTGGGGCAGCCGGAGGCCGCGCGGCCGGACCTGGTCGTCGGGGACCTCTCGTTCATCTCGCTGCGGCTCGTCCTCGACTCGATCCGGCGCTGCGTCGCGCCGGACGCCGACTACGCGCTCATGGTCAAGCCCCAGTTCGAAGTGGGGAAAGACCGGGTCGGGGCGGGCGGCGTGGTGCGGGATCCCGAGCTGCGCGCCGAGGCCGTCCGGGACGTCGCCGCGCACGCCGCGACGCTCGGACTCGGTGTCAAGGGCGTCACGGCCAGCCCGCTGCCCGGCCCGTCGGGCAACGTGGAGTACTTCTTGTGGATGGCGGCGGGAGCGCCGCCCCTGGACGCGGACGACCTCGCCCGCGCGATCGAGGAAGGGCCGCGGTGAGCGAGCTGGAAGCGCACGGCGTGAGGCGCGCCGTAGGCGAACGGGAAGCACAGTGAGCGAACCGCAGGCGCGGTCGGTGCTGATCGTCGCCCACACGGGACGGCCCGAGGCCGTCCGGAGCGCGCATCTGGTCATCGACCGGCTGGCCGGGGCCGGTATCGCGGTGCGCATCCTGGAGGACGAGGCCGCCGACATCGGGTGCGCCGACGTCGAGGTGGTGCCCGACGGCCCGTCCGCCGCGGCCGCCGCCGAGGTCGTCATGGTCCTCGGCGGGGACGGGACG
The DNA here is from genome assembly GCF_002911665.1 of Actinomadura rubteroloni. Taxonomy (NCBI): domain Bacteria; kingdom Bacillati; phylum Actinomycetota; class Actinomycetes; order Streptosporangiales; family Thermomonosporaceae; genus Actinomadura; species Actinomadura rubteroloni. The sequence continues at coordinate 195,669 of NZ_MTBP01000006.1, read as the reverse complement.
CTGCTGCGCGCCGCCGACCTGGCCCGGTCCGCCGGGACGCCGCTGCTCGGCGTGAACCTCGGCCATGTCGGGTTCCTCGCCGAGGCCGAGCGCGAGGACCTCGCCGCCACCGTCGACCGGGTCGTGTCGCACCGGTACGACGTGGAGGAGCGGATGACGATCGACGTGACCGTCCGCCGCAACGGCGCGGTGATCGGGACGAACTGGGCGCTGAACGAGGCGTCGGTGGAGAAGGGCGAGCGGGAGCGGATGCTGGAGGTCGTCGCCGAGATCGACGGCCGTCCGCTGTCGAACTGGGGCTGCGACGGCGTCGTGTGCGCGACCCCGACCGGCTCGACCGCGTACGCGTTCTCGGCGGGCGGCCCGGTGGTGTGGCCGGAGGTCGAGGCGATGCTCGTCGTGCCGATCTCCGCGCACGCCCTGTTCTCGCGTCCGCTGGTGGTGTCGCCGCGCTCGCTCGTCGCGATCGAGGTGATGGCGGACACACCGGGCGCGGTGCTGTGGTGCGACGGACGGCGCATGATCGACCTGCCGGACGGCGCCCGCGTCGAGGTGCGCCGGGGCGCGAAACCCGTGCGTCTGGCGCGGTTGCACCTGACCCCGTTCACCGACCGGCTGGTGACGAAGTTCGGCCTCCCGGTGACGGGCTGGCGCGGACGGACCCGCCCGCGTCCCGAGGAGCCGGGTGCCGGACACGAGAGATAATCTCGGCAGCCGCCGAAACCGTTGTGCGAGGGGTTGTGACGCCGGTGCGTCCGATGATCGATGAGGTGCGGATCCAGGGCCTCGGCGTGATCGACGAGGCCGTCCTCGATCTTTCGCCGGGCTTCAACGTCGTCACCGGCGAGACCGGGGCCGGGAAGACGATGGTGGTGACGAGCCTCGGCCTGCTGTTCGGCGGGCGCGCCGACCCGCAGCGGGTGCGGCCCGGCGCGGACCGCGCGGTCGTCGAGGGGCGGCTCGTCGTGGACCCGGGCGGCCGGGTGGCCGAGCGGGTCGAGGAGGCGGGCGGCGAGCTGGACGACGACGCGCTCATCGTCACCCGCTCGGTGTCGGCGGAGGGCCGGTCCCGCGCGCACCTCGGCGGCCGTGCCGTGCCGGTGAGCGTGCTGATCAACCTCGCGGACGATCTCGTGGCCGTCCACGGCCAGTCCGACCAGCAGCGGCTGCTGCAGGCGGGCCGCCAGCGCGCCGCGCTCGACCGGTACGCGGGCGGCGAGCTGACCAAGCCGCTGCGCGCCTACACGCGCTCGTTCCAGCGGCACAAGAAGGTCGCGGCGCTGCTGGACGAGCTGACGACGCGCGCCGCCGAGCGCGTCCGCGAGGCCGAACTGCTGCGCTTCGGCCTGGAGGAGGTCGAGAAGGTCGACCCGAAGGAGGGCGAGGACGTCGACCTCGCCGCCGAGGAGGAGCGCCTGGGCCACGCCGACGCGCTGCGGGCGGCGGCCGACACCGCCCATGAGGCGCTGCTCGGCGACCCGGCGGCGGCGTTCGAGGCCGCGAACGTCGTGAGCCTGCTCGGCCGGGCGCGGGCCGCGCTCGAACAGGTCCGCGACCACGACCCGGAGCTCGGCGGGCACGCCGACCGGCTCGCCGAGGCCGGGTACCTGGTGTCCGACGTCGCGACCGACCTCGCCGCCTACGCCGAGTCGGTGGACGCCGACCCGGCCCGCCTCGCCGTCGTGCAGGCGCGCCGCGCGGAGGTCACGGCGCTGGCGCGCAAGCACGGCGGGACGGTCGCGGACGTCCTGGAATGGGCCCGGACGGCCGCCGCCCGCCTCACCGAGCTGACGGGCGACGACGACCGCATCGACGAGCTGCGCGCCGAGCACGCCGAGCTGGCCGAGCGCCTGGCCGCCGAGGCCGAGGAGCTGACGGCCGTGCGGACCCGCGCCGCCGAGCGGTTCTCCGCCGCCGTCACCGCCGAGCTGGCCGCGCTCGCGATGCCGCACGCGCGCGTCGACGTGACCGTCACGCCGTCCGCCGACTACGGGCCGCACGGCGCCGACGAGATCGAGGTCCTGCTCGCCCCGCACCCGGGCGCCCGGCCGCTGCCGCTGAACAAGGGCGCGTCCGGCGGTGAGCTGTCGCGCGTGATGCTCGCGATCGAGGTGGTGTTCGCGGGCGCCGACCCGGTGCCGACCTTCGTGTTCGACGAGGTGGACGCGGGCGTCGGCGGGAAGGCCGCCGTCGAGATCGGCCGCCGGCTCGCGCGGCTGGCCCGCAACGCCCAGGTGATCGTCGTGACGCACCTTCCGCAGGTCGCGGCGTTCGCCGACCAGCACCTGCTGGTGGAGAAGGCCGACGACGGGTCGGTCACGCGCAGCGGCGTCACCGCGCTGGACCGGGAGGGCCGCGTCCGCGAGCTGTCCCGGATGCTGGCCGGGCTGGAGGACTCCGAGCTGGGCCGCGCCCACGCCGAGGAACTGCTCGGCCTGGCCGCCGGCGAGCGGTGAGGCGTGCGCGTTCCCGTGCTCTGGCAGGATGAGGGAACGATGAACGAGTCGTCACCGGCCGCGGAGCGGCGGATCCGCCTCGCGCCGTCGCTGGCGCGGCGCGTCCGCGCGTTCGGACGCGGGCGGAGCGACGGTCCGGGCGTCACCGGCACCGTCCGGCTGGACAAGCGCACCAAGAACCTCACCAAGCGGCTCCAGCCCGGCGAGGTCGCCGTCATCGACCATGTCGACCTCGACCGCGTCAGCGCCGAGGCGCTGGTGTCGTGCCAGGTCTCGGCGGTGGTGAACGTCGCGCCGAGCATCTCGGGCCGGTATCCGAACCTCGGCCCGCAGATCCTCGTGGACGCGGGCATCACGCTGGTGGACGGCGTCGGCCCCGAGATCTTCACGGCGCTCGGCGAGGGCGACCAGGTCCTCGTGGAGGGCGGCGCGGTGCGGCGCGGGGACGAGACCGTCGCCACCGGCACCGAGCAGACCCTCGCGACCGTCGAGGAGGCGCTGGCCGAGGCCAAGGCGGGCCTGGCCGACCAGCTCGAGGCGTTCGTCGAGAACACGATGGAGTACGTCAAGCGCGAGCGCGACCTGCTCATCGACGGCGTCGGCGTCCCCGACGTCCAGACGAAGATCAGCGGACGGCACGCGCTGATCGTCGTGCGCGGCTACCACTACCGCGAGGACATCGCCGCGCTGCGCCCCTACATCCGCGAGTACCGGCCCGTCCTCATCGGCGTGGACGGCGGCGCGGACGCCCTGCTGGAGGCCGGCTACCGCCCCGACATGATCGTCGGCGACATGGACTCGGTGTCGGACGGCGCGCTGACGTGCGGCGCGGAGATCGTCGTCCACGCCTACCGGGACGGGCGGGCGCCGGGGCTCAAGCGCGTCCACGACCTCGGGCGGGAGGCGGTGACGTTCCCGGCGACCGCCACCAGCGAGGACATCGCGATGCTGCTCGCCGACGACAAGGGCGCCACGCTCATCGTCGCGGTCGGCACGCACGCGAACATGGTCGAGTTCCTCGACAAGGGCCGCGCGGGCATGGCCAGCACGTTCCTCACCCGGCTGCGCGTCGGCAGCAAGCTCGTGGACGCCAAGGGCGTCAGCAGGCTCTACCGCAGCCGGATCTCCACCTGGCAGTTGCTGTTCCTCGTCATCGGCGCGTTCGTCGCCATGTCCACCGCCGTGTTCATGTCCCCCGCGGGAGACGTCATCCGTCCCCTGCTGGCCGACCGCTGGCACGCCTTCCTCTTCTGGCTGACCGGACTCTTCTCGTGATCGACTTCCGCTACCACCTCGTCTCCATCGTCGCGATCTTCCTCGCGCTGGCCCTCGGGATCATCCTCGGCTCCACCACCCTGTCGGACTCGGTGACGGCCGGGCTGAAGCGGGAGGCCAACACCGCGGCCAAGCGCAACGAGGCGCTGCGGCAGGAGCAGAGCCGCCTCACCGCCCAGACGCGCGGCGAGGAGCAGTTCGCGCGCGGCCTCGGCGCGCAGGTCGTCGAAGGCCGGCTCAAGGGCCAGTCGGTCGTGCTGGTCGAGGCGCCCGGCGCGGGCAACGACGGGCTGGAGAAGATCGGCGACCTGGCCAAGGCGGCGGGCGCGACCGTCACCGGCCGCGTCACGATCCAGGCCAAGTTCCTGGACGCGCGCGAGGGCGCGACCGTCGACCAGCTCGCCACCCAGCTCCGCCCGCCGGGGGTGACCTTCTCCGGGGACACCGACGCCTACGAGAAGGCCGGAGTGGCGCTCGCGTCGGCGCTCGTGACGCGGAACGCGGCGCAGATCGGACGGGAGGACGCGTCCGGCAGCGCGATCCTCACCCGCTTCCAGCAGGCGGGTTACCTGACCCTCAGCGGGAAGCCCGCCCAGCATGCGACACTCGCCGTCATGGTCGCGCCGTCCACCCCCTACACCTACACCGGCGGCGACGCCGCCAACAAGGCGCTGCTGTCGGTGACGGGCGCGCTGGACGCCGCCGGACGCGGCGCCGTCGTCGGCGGCCCGCAGCAGGCGGCCCAGGAGGGCGGCCTGATCACGGCGCTGCGCGACTCCGACATGAGAAAGACCGTGTCGGCCGTCGACACGGCCGACACCGCCTCCGGCCAGGTCGTGACGATCCTGGTCCTCCAGAACGAGCTGAGCGGCAAGTCGGGGCAGTACGGCACGGGCTCGGACGCGAGCGGATACCTGCCGTCCCCCGCGCCCGCCGCCGGGAAGAACGGATGACACACCGATGACTGCGAGCAGGAACGGCCGCGTGCGCGGCACCGTCCGGCTGCTGGCGGGCGCGGCGCTCGGCGCCGCCGCCGCCCGCGCCGCCTACGCCTCGCTGACCGCGCGGACGCCGGGCTTCGGCGGCGTGGCCGGGGACGAGCTGTGGGGGCGCACCAACCACCGCGGCGAGCCCGTGACGCTGCTGGAGGGCCCCGCGTTCGTCGCGGGCGCCGCGTCCGCCGGGCTGCTGCTGCCGGGCCTGCCGCTGCGGCTGCGCGCGGCGGCGCTGCTGGCCGGGACGGTCCCCGGCGCGCTCGGCGGCTACGACGACCTGTTCGGGTCGGGCGCCTCGCGCGGGTTCAAGGGCCACCTCGGCGCGCTGGCGCGCGGCCAGGTCACGACCGGCGCGGTGAAGATCCTCGGGATCGGGGCCGCCGGGCTGGCCGCCGCCGCCGTCGCCGGGTCGCCCGCGCCGTCGCGGGGCGGACGGCTGTTCGACACCGTGCTGAACGGCGCGCTCATCGCGGGCGGCGCCAACCTCATGAACCTGTTCGACCTGCGGCCCGGCCGCGCGATCAAGGTCGGGCTGCTGGCCGGGGCGCCGCTGGCGTTCACGGCGGGCGGCGCCGTCACGGCCGCGCCGCTCGGCGCCGCCGCCGCGCTGCTGCCCGCCGACCTCGGCGAGCGGGCCATGCTCGGCGACACGGGCGCGAACGCGCTCGGCGCGCTGCTCGGCCTGGCCGCCACCCGGCTCGGGCGCGGGCCGCGCCTCGCGGTGTTCGCCGGCGTCGCGGGGCTCAACGCCGCCAGCGAGTTCGTCAGCTTCACCAAGGTCATCGCGCGGACGCCGGTCCTGCACCGGCTCGACATGCTGGGCCGCCGTCCGGTCGCCGTGCCGGATCCCGTGCCCGCCGCGTCCGGGACGACCGCGCCCGCCGCGTCCTGACCGTCCGTCCCCGAGTCCCGGTGAGCCCGATCCCCGTGAGCGCCCTTCGGTGAGTCCTTCTCTGCGCCGCCTGACCGGCGGCCTGGCGGGCGCGGCCGTCCTCATCGGCGTCATCACGGTGCTGTCGCGGCTCGCCGGGTTCGGCCGGACGTACGTGTTCTCCCAGACCGTCACGACGTCCTGCCTCAGCCAGGCGTATTTCACCTCGACGCAGATCCCGAGCATCGTCTACGAGATCGTCGCGGGCGGGGCGCTCGCGAGCATGGTCGTGCCGGTGCTGGCGGCGCCCGCCGAGCGCGGCGACCGCGAGGAGGTCCGGCGGATCGCGTCGGCGCTGCTGACCTGGGTCGTCGTGCTGATGGTGCCGCTGTCGGCGGCGATGGCGCTGCTGGCGCGGCCGATCATGGAGCTGCTGGTCGGGCCGGACCTCATCGGCTGCTCGCGGCACGACATCGTCGGCGTCGGCGGGGACATGCTGACCGTCCTCGCCCCCCAGATGATCATGTACGGGCTGGCGGTCGTGCTGTACGGGGTGCTCCAGTCGCACCGGCGGTTCGCCGCGCCCGCGCTCGCGCCGCTGATGTCCAGCGTCGTCGTGATCGGCGCCTACCTGGTGTACGCGCCGCTCGGGCGCGGCTTCGAGAACGACCTCGCGCACCTGCCGCCGCGCGCCGAGCTGACCCTGTCGGTCGGGACGGCCCTCGGCGGCGTCGCGATGGCCGCGACCGCCGGAATCGCCGCGTGGCGGCTCAAGCTCGGGCTGCGGCCGGCGCTGCGCTTCCCGCCCGGCGTCGCGCGGCGGGTGCGGCGGCTCGCGGTCGCGGGCCTGGCGACAGTCGTCGCGCAGCAGGTGTCGGCGCTGCTGGTCGTCCGGCTGAGCTACCGGGGGACGGGCGGCGCGCTCGCCAACTACCAGTACGCCTGGTCGATCTACCTGCTGCCGTGGGCGATCCTCGCGGTGCCGATCGCGACGAGCGCGTTCCCGCTGCTGTCGGCGCGGACGGGCCCGGACGACACGGCGGCGTTCGACCGGATCACCGCGTCCACGACCCGGGCCGTGCTGCTCGTGTCGTGCGCGGGGGCGGCGGTGCTCGCGGCCGTGGCCGTCCCGGCGGCGGCGGTGTTCAACCCGGGCCGGGCCGACCAGCAGGAGGTGCTGGCCCGCGCCGTGCTCGCGTTCGCGCCGGGCCTGCTGGGGTACGGGCTGGTGGCGCATCTCGGGCGCGTCCTGTACGCGTGCCGCCGGGGGCGTGCGGGCGCCGTCGCCGTCGTCGCGGGCTGGGCCGTCGTGATGGTCGCCGACGTCGTGCTCGTCCTGCTCGTGGACGCCCACTGGGTCGTCGCGGCGCTCGGCCTCGGCAACGCCGTCGGGATGACGGCGGCGGGCGCGCTGCTGCTCGGCGTCCTCGCCCGCGCCCGGGGCCGTGCCGCGCTGCACGGCGTCCCGCGCGCGCTGGCGGCGTCGGCGGCCGGGGCGGTGGCGGGCGCGGGCACCGGGTACGGTCTCGCGGCGCTGCTCGGCACCGGCGGGCAGGTCCGCGACGTCGCGGTGGGCGCGCTGGCAGCACTGGCCGCCGGGACGGTGTTCCTGGCGGTGACGTTCGTGATCGACGGGCGGGACCTCCGCGCCGTCCTCAGCCGGAGGTTCGCACGCGATGTGCCCTGACGTGAAGCCCGTGGAACGCGACCTGGACGGGCTGCGCGTGGCCCTCGTCCTCGGGACCAGCGGCGGGGGAGTGGGCCGGCACGTCCGGTCGGTCGCGGCCGGGCTCACGGCGCGCGGCGCCCGCGTGCTGGTCTGCGGACCGGCCGCGACCGAGGAGCTGTTCTCGTTCACCTCGGCCGGGGCGCGGTTCGCGGCCGTGGACCTCGCCGACCGGCCGCGCCCGGCCCGGGACGCGCGGGCGGTGGCGCGGCTGCGGCGGCTGCTGCGGCACGCGGACGTCGTCCACGCGCACGGGCTGCGGGCGGGGGCGCTGGCCGTCGCGGCGGGCGTCCGGCCGGCCGTCGGGCCGCTGCGGATCGGCCGGGGCCGCACGCCGCTCGCCGTCACCCTGCACAACGCCGTCCTCGCGGGCGGGCGCACCGCCGCCGTGTACGGGCTGCTGGAACGCGTCGTGGCCCGCGGCGCGGACGCGGTGCTCGGCGTCTCCCCGGACCTGGAGGAACGGATGCGGTCGCTCGGGGCGCGGCGCGTCCAGGCCGCGTTCGTGCCCGCGCCGCCGCCGCGCTCCAGCCCCGGCCCGGCCGTCCGCCCCGACGTCCGCGCCCGGCTCGGCGTCGGCGACCGGCCGCTGGTCCTCGCGGTGGGACGGCTCGCCGAGCAGAAGGGCCTCTCGACGCTGCTGGACGCGGCGGCGGGCTGGGCGCGCCGCGACCCGGTGCCGCTGGTCGCCGTCGCCGGGGACGGCCCGCTGGAGGACGATCTCGCCGCCCGCATCGCCGCCGAGGACCTCCCGGTGCGGCTGCTCGGCCGCCGCTCCGACGTCCCGGACCTGCTCGCCGCCGCCGACGTCGCGGTGGTGCCGAGCGTGTGGGAGGGGCAGCCGCTGATCGTCCAGGAGATCATGCGGGCGGGCCGGCCGCTGGTCGCCACCCGCGTGGGCGGGATCCCGGCGATGGTCGGGGCGTCCGCGCGCGGCCAGGCCGCCGGATCGCCGTTGCAGGGGCCCGAGAGCGACGCGGCGCTGCTCGTCCCGCCGGGCGACGCGGCGGCGCTGGAGCGGGCCGTGAACCGGGTCCTGGACGACGCGGCGCTGGCCGTGCGGCTCGGGACGGCCGGGGCGCTGCGCGCGGCCGCCCTCCCCTCGGAGGCGGACGCGGTCGAGCAGCTCGCCGTGCTGTACCGCGCGCTCCGCTGAGACCGTTCCAGAAAAGTCCCGGTTCGCCGGAACCAGGACGAGCCCCCGCGCGTTGAAGGAGATAGTGGAGGGGAGTATCCCTGCGCGACGGTTCCGTCATTACGGTCGGCCCATGCCGGCCCGGGGCCGCCGGTCCGGCCCTGCGGGCGGGAGAGACCTCCGACGTTCTCAGTCGGAGGTACGTTCATGCACGTCGCACCCTGGGTCTGGATCCTGACCCTGGCCGGGATCCTCGCCGTCATCCTCGCCGACCTGCTGCTCATCCACCGCGCCGACGGCCGGGAGTTCACCACCCGCCGCGCCGCGTTCTGGTCGGTGGTCTACCTCGGTCTCGCGGTGGCGTTCGGCGCCGGTGTCTGGGCGTTCTCGGGCGGCGAGCACGCCGCGCAGTTCTTCGGGGGCTTCGTCACCGAGAAGAGCCTCAGCGTCGACAACCTTTTCGTGTTCATGGTGATCCTGACGCGGTTCGCCGTGCCGAAGGCGTCGCAGCACACCGCGCTGATGGCGGGCATCGTCATCGCGCTCGTGCTGCGGGGCGCGTTCATCGCGGTGGGCGCGGCGGCCCTGTCGGCGTTCACCTGGGCGTTCTTCGTCTTCGGCGCGTTCCTGCTCTGGACGGCGGTCGGCCTGGTCCGCGGCGGGGACGATGACGAGTTCACCGAGAACCGGCTGCTCAAGCGCGCCCGGCGGATCCTGCCGACGACCGACGCGTTCGAGGGCGGACGGCTGTTCACCCGCCGCGACGGCAGGCGGATGGTCACCCCGCTGTTCATCGTCGTCCTCGCCATAGGCTCCACCGACGTCCTGTTCGCCCTGGACTCGATCCCGGCGATCTTCGGCCTCACCACCGAGCCCTACCTGGTGTTCACCGCCAACACGTTCGCGCTGATGGGCCTGGTGCAGCTCTTCTTCCTGCTCGGCGGCCTGCTCGACCGTCTCGTGTACCTCGGCCGCGGCCTGGCGTTCATCCTCGGCTTCATCGGCGTGAAGCTCGTGCTGCACGCGCTGCACGAGTACGGCGTCGCCTGGGCGCCGGACGTGCCGATCTGGCTTTCGCTGGCCGTCATCGGGGGAACACTGGCGGCGACGACGGTCGCGAGCCTCACGGTCGGCCGGCGGCGCGCCGGGACCGCCGACCCGGCCGAAGGCGTGCCGGTGGGCCGCGACCGGACGGAGTGAGACCCAGATCACCTGGCGACGCGGCCCGAATGCTGTTCTAGAATCGCCGTCGGACAGGTCGAGAGAAGGTGACGCATGGCCATCGGGCTCACCGAGGAGCATGAGGCCCTCGCCGCATCGGTGCGCGGGTTCGCCGAGCGCAACATCCCCGCCGGAGTCGTCCGGGCGGCGCTGGAGGCCGATGCGGAGGCCCGGCCGCCCTTCTGGCCGGCCCTGGCCGAGCAGGGCCTGCTGGGACTCCACCTGGACGAGGCGCACGGCGGGCAGGGCTTCGGGCTGCTGGAACTCGCCGTCGCGGTGGAGGAGCTGGGCCGCGCCGCCGCGCCCGGCCCGTTCCTCCCGACCGTCCTCGCGAGCGCGGCCGTGCGGGCCGGGGGCAACGCCAAGGCGCGGGACGCGCTGCTGCCCGCCCTCGCCGACGGGTCCCGCACCGCCGCCGTCGCGCTGACCGGGTCCTTCACCGGACGCCGCGACGGCGGGACGGTCGTGGTGGACGGCGCGGCGGAGACCGTCCTCGGCGCGTCCCTGGCCGACCTGCTCGTGCTTCCGGTCGCGATCGGCGCCGAGACCGCGTGGGTCGTCGTGGACGCCGCCGACACGACCGTCACGGCGGTGGAGAGCCTGGACCGCGTCCGGCGCGTCGCCCGGGTCGAGGCGTCCGGCGCCGAGGTCCCCGCCGAGCGGGTGCTGGACGGCCTCACCACCGCCGCCGTCCGGGACCTCGCCGCCGCGCTGTTCGGCGCGGAGGCGGCCGGCGCGGCGGACTGGCTCGTCACGACCGCCGCCGAGTACGCCAAGGTCCGCGAGCAGTTCGGCCGCCCGATCGGGCAGTTCCAGGGCGTCAAGCACAAGGCCGCCCGGATGCTCATCGCCGCCGAGCAGGCCCGCGCCGTCGCCTGGGACGCCGCCCGCGCCCTGGACGAGGACGTCCCCGAGGCGGGCTTCGCGGCGGCCGTGTCCGCCGTCGTCGCGGTCGACGCCGGGGTCCGCACCGCGCGCGACGCGATCCAGATCCTCGGCGGCATCGGGTTCACCTGGGAGCACGACGCCCACCTCTACCTGCGCCGGACGCTGACGCTGCGGGCGCTGCTCGGCTCGCCCGGCGCGTGGGCGCACACGGTCGGGGAGCGGGCCCTGGCCGGCGGGCGTCGGCCCGTCGAGCTGGAGCTGGACGACGACACCCGGCCGCTGCGCGAGCGCGTCCGCGCCGAGATCGCCGAGCTGGCCGCGATCGAGGACAAGGGCGAGCTGAACACCCGGATGGGCGACGCGGGCTGGACCGTTCCCCATTTCCCCGCGCCGTGGGGCCGGGACGCCGGGCCGGTGGAGCAGATCGTCATCCAGCAGGAGCTGAAGCGCGCGGGCGTCAAGCCGCCGAGCCTCATGATCGGCGCCTGGCTGGTGCCGTCGCTCGTCCGGTACGGGACGCGGGAGCAGCAGGAACGGTTCCTGCGGCCGACGCTGCGCGGCCAGATGGTCTGGTGCCAGCTCTTCTCCGAGCCGGGCGCCGGGTCGGACCTCGCGTCGCTGTCGATGCGGGCCGAGCGGGTCGAGGGCGGCTGGAGGCTCACCGGGCAGAAGATCTGGACGTCGCTCGCGCAGTTCGCGCAGTGGGGCTTCTGCATCGCGCGCACCGACGCGTCCGGGCCCAAGCACGACGGGATCACCTACTTCCTGGTGGACATGAAGTCCGAGGGCGTCGACGTCCGGCCGCTCAAGGAGCTGACCGGCGAGGCGATCTTCAACGAGGTGTTCCTCGACGGCGTCTTCGTCCCCGACGACCGCGTGGTCGGCGAGGTCGGCAAGGGCTGGCAGGTCGCGCGCAACACGCTGTCCAACGAGCGGGTGTCGCTGTCCACGGGCAGCGGCGGCCTCGGGATGGGCGTCGAGGAACTGCTCGCGTTCTTCGCCGACCGGACGCCCGACGCGGGCACCGTCAGCGAGGTCGGCAGGCTCGTCGCGCAGGGCCACTCGATCGACCTGCTGTCGCTGCGCACCACGCTCAAGCAGCTCAACGGCGTCGAGCCGGGCGCGGAGGCGAGCGTGCGCAAGCTGCTCGGCGTCCAGTTCAACCAGGACGTCGCCGACTTCTGCTGGGCGGCGCAGGGCGACGCGGGGGCGACCGAGGTCCCGATGGCCGAGAGCGGGATCGTCGGCCGGGCGATGCTGTTCAGCCGCGCGATGACGATCTACGGCGGCACCACCGAGGTGCAGCTCAACATCATCGGCGAGCGGCTGCTCGGGCTGCCGCGCGACCCCGAGCCGGGGAAGTGATCAGGTCCGTCGCGCGTGGACGGCGTTGAACAGCACGACGCCCGTCCACACCACGGCGAGGCCCGGCAGTCCCGCCTGGACGGCGGCGATCGCGCTCAGCGGGATCGCCGCCGCCAGGGACAGGACCGCCAGCACGAAGCCGGCGTCCAGCAGGCGCCGGGGCGCGGGCCGGACGGTCGCCAGCTCCTGGACGCGGTCGGCGATGGCCTGCGCGAACGCGGCGTCGTAGTCGGGGCCGAGCTCACGGCGCGCGGCCATCGCCGCGGCCAGCTCGTCGTGGGGGAGGCGTGCCGTCGTCATGCGTCCGATCCAACAAGGCGGCGGCCCGCGCCGCGTCACCCCCGGGGCCGAACTCCGGGGTGCTACCGGGGAGGGAGTTCGAAGTACACGGGCTGTCCGGTCGGATACGGTAACCCGTCGATAAGTCACCTCTTTCTCCCCGCTCAGGAGGTCCCCATGCGCCTGCGGGCACGTTCCGCCAGCTCCCTCGCCGCGACCGCGCTCGGCGCGGCGCTCACCCTCACGGCGTGCGGCGGATCCGGCCACGGGACGTCCGGCGCCTCGACCGCGCCGACGCCCACGCTGGCGCCGGTCCCGTCGGTGAAGGCCGCGGACGTCCGGGTGCTCGTGGGCCGCTGGGTCGGCGAGCGCAAGGACTACTTCGAGTTCAAGGCCGACGGGTCGGGCGTCTGGAAGCAGGCCGGTCAGACGCTCTGGACCGGACAGGCCATCCCAGACGGGAAGAACAAGTACCGTTTCTCCTGGCAGGGCAGGGATCCGCAGTCGGGGTCGTACTGGGGTGCGACGATCGACGCCAAGGGGAGGCTCGTGTTCGCGGGGACGAATCAGACGTACAGCAAGGCGAAGCGGAGATGACCGCGCCGGCCGCGTTCACCTCGCCCGACGACGTCGCCGCGCGGCTCGCCGCCGCCGGGTACCTCGCGGACGAGCCCGTCGCCACGACCGTGTTCCTCGCGCAGGCGCTCGGCAAGCCGCTGCTGGTCGAGGGCCCGGCGGGCACCGGCAAGACCGAGCTGGCCAAGGCGGTCGCGGCGGCGACCGGCGCCGGGCTGCTGCGGCTCCAGTGCTACGAGGGCCTGGACGAGGCCCGCGCCCTGTACGAGTTCAACTACAAGAAGCAGCTCCTCGCGATCCAGGCCGCCCCGTCGGACCGGGCCTGGCAGGAGACGCACGACGACATCTTCTCCGCCGAGTTCCTGCTGGAGCGCCCGCTGCTGGCGGCGATCCGCCGCCCGGACCCGACGGTCCTGCTCATCGACGAGGCCGACAAGGCCGACGTCGAGGTGGAGGGCCTGCTGCTGGAGGTCCTGTCGGACTACCAGGTGACGATCCCCGAACTCGGGACGATCGCCGCCGTGCGCCGCCCGTTCGTCGTCATCACCTCCAACGCGGCGCGGGAGCTGTCGGAGGCGCTGAAGCGGCGCTGCCTGTACCTGCACCTGGACTACCCGACGGCCGAGCGCGAGCGCGCGATCGTGCTGGCGCGGGTGCCGGGCATCGAGGCGTCGCTGGCCGAGCAGCTCGTCCGGACGGTCGCGGCGCTGCGCGACCTGGAGCTGAAGAAGGCGCCGTCCATCGCCGAGACGATCGACTGGGCGCGCACCCTGCTGGCCCTCGGCCTGGACGAGCTGGACGAGACCGCCGTCGCCCGCACCCTCGGCGTCGTGCTCAAGCACGTCTCCGACCAGGAGCGCGCGGCGGCGGAGCTGGGCCTGCGGGGCTGACCGTGGCGTCCCTGGTCGGCCGGCACGCGGGGTTCGTCGCGGCGCTGCGCGAGGCGGGGCTGCCGGTGTCGACGGCCGAGGGGCTGGACGCCGTCCGCGCCCTGGAGTTCCTGGACCTGATGGACCGCGAGTCCGTGCGCGCCGCGTACGCCGCGACGCTCGTCAAGAGGTCCGCGCACCGCGAGCTGTTCGACACGCTGTTCGACCTGTGGTTCCCGGCGGCGCTCGGCGACGGCGCGGGGCATGTCCCGGGCCGTCCCGGACGGCGGCTGGACGGCGAGGGCCGCCCGATCCCCGCCGCCCTGGACCCCGGCGTGCAGGCGCGCCGCCGCGAGCTGGCCGACGTGCTGCTGGACGGCGACGACGCGGCGCTGCGGGCGTTCGCGCGCGACGCCGTCGCGTCCTACGGCCGGACGCCGGGCCAGGAGTCGTGGTTCTCCTCGGGCGTGCTGCGCGCCCTGTCCCCGGACACGCTGATGGCGGGGCTGCTGAACGCCGTCCTCACCGGACGGGACCGGGGCGGGCTCGCCGAGCGGGTCGCGCGCCGCACCTTCCGCGACCGGATCGCCCGGTTCGAGCGGCTGGTGGCGGGCGAGGTCCGGCGCCGCATCGCCGAGGACACCGGCGTCGAGCGGACGGCCCGGCTGTCGGTCCGCCCGCCGCTGGAACGGCTGGACTTCGGCCGCGCGAACCGCGCCGACCTGGACCGGCTCCGCCGGGAGGTCCACCCGCTGGCCCGGCGCCTCGCCACCCGGCTGGCGCAGCGCAACCGGGCGGGCGACCGGGGGCGGCTGGACTTCCGGCGGACCGTCCGGGCGTCGCTGGCCAGCGGCGGCGTCCCGCTCACCACCCGGCACCGGCCGCGCCGCCCGCACCGGCCCGACCTCGTGATCCTCTGCGACGCCAGCGACTCGGTGTCGGCGTTCGCGCACTTCACGCTGCTGCTGACGTTCGCGCTGCGCGAGCAGTTCAGCCGGGTCCGGGCGTTCGCGTTCATCGACACCACCGACGAGATCACCAAGTTCTTCGCGCCGGGCGCGGACGTGGCCGCCGCGATGACCCGGATGGCGCGCGAGGCCGACCTGGTCTGGATCACCGGCCGCAGCAACTACGGCCACGCGATCAAGGTGTTCGAGGAGCGGTACGCCGACGCGATCGGGCCCCGGACGTCCCTGCTCGTCCTCGGCGACGCCCGCTCCAACTACGGCGAGCTGTCCCTGCCCGTCCTGGAGGCGATGGCCGGCCGGGCGCGGCACGCGTACTGGCTGAACCCCGAGCCGCGCGGCCTGTGGGACACCGGGGACTCGGCCGCGTCCCGCTACGGCGCGATCGTGCCGATGGTCGAGTGCCGCAACCTGGACCAGCTCACCTCGTTCGTCGAGGAGCTGGCCTGACGCGTGTGATGTGCGGAACATCCGATTCGACCCACTAATCTGCCGCTCATGGAGTTCGACAGGGCGCCCCGCGCGCGCCGGACGCCGTTCGCGGTGCTCTGGCGGCTCATCGACGGACGTCCCGGCGACTCGCGGACGACGATCGTCCGCCGCGCCCGGCGCCTGGTCACGATCGCCACGGGCCTGGCCAACCTCGGCGGCGCGCTGGTCGTCTTCCTGTTCACGCTCGTCGTGCCGAACCCCGACGGCGACATCCCGGCCCGGCTGGAGACGATCAACGTCTGGCTGTTCACCGTCTACGTCGCGCTGGCCGTGCCGGTCGGGCTGGTGCTCGGGGCGCGGGTGTTCCGGGGCGTCCGGCGGATCGTGGAGCGCGACGAGGGCGCGCGGCCCGGCGAGCGGTCCGCGCTGCTGTACGCGCCGCTGCGGATGATGGCCGTCCACCTGATGCTGTGGGGGATCGGCTCGGTCGGCTGGGTCGTGATCAACGCCGTCTTCTCGCCGCTGCTGGCCGCCAAGCTCGGCCTGACGAGCCTGCTCGGCGGCCTCACGACCTGCACGATCGTCTACCTGCTCACCGAACGGCTGCTGCGCCGCGCCGTCACGGCCGCGCTGCGCTCGGGGACCCCGGCGCGGACCGGGCTGCCGGGCGTGGTGGCGCGGTCGGTGCTGGCGTGGGCGCTCGGGACGGCGGTGCCGATCCTCGGGCTCGTCGCGCTCGCCGTCGGCTCGATCGTCTTCGCGAAGGTGACGCTGCGGGACTTCGCGGTCGCCGCCCTCGTCCTCGGCGGGACCGCGCTCGTCGTCGGGTTCGCCGTCACCTACGGCGCCGCGCACGCCATCGCCGATCCGGTGGAGTCGGTGCGGTTCGGGCTCGCGCGCATCGAACGCGGCGACCTGGACGTGGAGGTGCCCGTCTACGACGCCAGCGAGGTCGGACTGCTCCAGGCCGGGTTCAACCACATGGCGGCGGGCCTGCGCGAGCACGAACGTTTGCAAGACCTCTTCGGACGGCAGGTAGGCCCGGACGTCGCCCGCGTCGCGCTCGAACGCGGCATCGACCTCGGCGGCGAGACGCGCCGGGTCGCGGTGCTGTTCGTGGACATCATCGGCTCGACGCGGCTGGCCGCCGACCGGCCGCCGAGCGAGGTCGTCGCGCTGCTCAACGCGTTCTTCGGCGTCGTCGTGGAGGTCGTCGGACGGCACGGCGGCTGGATCAACAAGTTCGAGGGCGACGCGGCGCTGGCGATCTTCGGCGCCCCGCTGGACCTGGACGGCGCGCCCGCCCGCGCCCTCGCGGCCGGCCGCGAGCTGGCCGCCCGGCTGCGCGCCGAGGTACCGGGCGTGTCGGCGGCCGTCGGGGTCTCGGCGGGCGAGGCCGTCGCCGGGCACATCGGCGCGGAGGAGCGGTTCGAGTACACCGTCATCGGCGACCCGGTGAACGAGGCGGCGCGGCTCACCGACCTCGCCAAGTCGACGCCCGCGCTCGTGCTGGCGGCCGGGACGGTCGTGGCCGAGGCCGGCGACCCCGAGGCCGCGCACTGGGAACTCGGCGACGAGGTCGTGCTGCGCGGCCGGACCGAGCCCACCCGGCTCGCCGCGCCCGTCCCCGCGCCCGCCGCCGAGGCCGCGACGGCGGACGCGGCCGGGCGCTAGCCCGCGGCGAGCGACGCGCCGGTCAGCGTCGTCGCGAACGCGGCGAAGCCGGGGCCGGTCTCCTCGCCCACGTAGACGTCCGCGTGGTGCTGCCCGCCGTAGCCCGGACGGAACAGGTCCGTCACCGTGAAGGTCGCCCGCCGGAACGCCGCGCAGACGTCCGCCGGGACGGCCCGGCCCGCGTCGTCCCGGCCGCAGTCGGTGATCAGGAACCGCTGCCCCCGCGCGAGGACGGACCGGTCGGCCGCCGCCGTCTTCCACGGGACGAGCGGACGCGCCCTCGAGTCGCGCGTGGAGTCGTCCAGCCACCACCCGACGCTGTGCGACCAGTTGAGGTAGCGGCCCTTGTTCGCCCCGGACGTGAGCCGTCCGGCGCCCTCCATCTGGACGACCGCGAGGAAGTCTTCGGGGTAGGAGCCGAGTGGCGTCCGCCCGTGCGAGCAGTGCAGCTCGGGGCAGCCCTTGACGGCCTTCGGCCTGCCGTGGTGCACCGACTCCACGGCCGTGTAGTACGTGGTGATCTTCCAGCTCCTCGGCGCGCCGAGCGGCTTGCCGGGCCGGGCGTCCGCCGCGTTCTCGGGCGTCGCGGAAGGCACAGGCGTCACGGGCGGCGAACTCGACGGCGCGGTGGCGACGGGCGGCGGCGCGGCCTCCTGGACGGACGCGTCCGACCGGGCGCCGCAGCCCGCGAGGGCGCCCAGCAGGGCGAGACCGCCGACGACCGCGCCCGGACCCCGCACCCGCATGGAACCCCCGCCTTCCGGACGTGCCGGACGCACGCCGCCCGCGACCCTACGCCGCGGGCCGCCCGCACGTCTGCCCGGAGCCAGGGGAATCTGTCCGTTCGGTCCGTGAACCGCCGCTGCGAAACAGGCCTTGACCAGGGCTTTTGCCCTAGGTCTGTTTGATCCTTTTCCTAACGGGGACTCGTTGCCGCATGGCATTCATTCTGTGGCTCATCGCCGTCATCCTGGTCGTCGGGGGCATCTACGTGATCCTCGCCCGGCGCGAACTGCTCTGGGGCATCGTCCTCATCGTCGTGGGCCTGCTCGTCGGCCCGGGAGGCGTCAGCATCTTCCACTGACCCCGGCGCCCTCGCGGCGCCGCCTCCGCGAACGGCCCGCGTGCACCGCCGCACGCGGGCCGCGCGCCGTCGGGGGACCGTCACCAGCCCCGCGCGCGCCACTCCGGCAGCGACGGCCGCTCCCGGCCGAGCGTGGAGTCCTTGCCGTGGCCCGGATAGAACCAGGTCGCGTCGGGGAGGCGGTCGAACACGCGCTCCTCGACGTCCGCGAGCAGCCGCGCGAACCGCGTCGGGTCGCCCCAGGTGTTCCCGACCCCGCCGGGGAACAGGCTGTCCCCGGTGAACAGGTGCGGGTGCCCGGACGACGACCCGTCCGCGTCGTACAGCAGCGCGATCGACCCCGGCGTGTGGCCGCGCAGGTGGATCACCTCCAGCGTCACCGCGCCGAACGTGAACGTGTCGCCGTCCTCGACCGGCGCCGTCACCGGGACGGGCAACGGCTCGGCGTCGAACGGGTGCGCGGTGACCGGCGCGCCCGTCGCCGCGACCACCTCCGCGAGCGCCTCCCAGTGGTCCTGGTGGCGGTGCGTCGTGACGATCCGCGCGAGCGGCCCCCCGCCGAGCAGGCCGAGCAGCCGGGACGCCTCGTTGGCCGCGTCGATGAGGAGCTGCTCGCCCGTCGCGGCGCACCGCAGCAGGTAGGCGTTGTTGTCGTACGGACCGACCGCGGCCTTGGTGATCGTCAGGCCGGGCAGCTCGCGGACGCCGGGCGCGCCGCCGACCGCGACGTCTCCGGTGTAGGTCATCGTCCCTCCCGTCGAGGTCCCGTGGCGGACAGCGCCCATCCTCGCGCATCGCCCGCGCCGCCGCGTCCCCGGCTGCGTCCCGTTCGCGGCGTACGGTGCGGAAAATCACGCGCGTCCGGTGCCCGAGCGGAAGAGAGCGTTCCAGCGGTGTGAGAGATCGTTCCCCGGGAAGTGCGGTGGGACCGCCGTTAATGGGTCGCGACTCGGGAGGCCGCTGTGCACGATGGGGGAATGGACGCCGCACCGCTCACCGACCGGCCGCCCGAACGGATCGTGCTGGACGACCTCGTCGTGCGCCGCTGGCGGCCGTCCGACGCCGGCGCCCTCGACCAGGCCGTCAAGGAGTCCTTCGCCGAACTGCACGAGTGGATGGCCTGGGCGGCGGACCTGCCGGCCGAGGCCGACCACGCGGCCTACCTCGCCGAGCGGGACCGCCTCTGGGCCGACGGGACGGAGTTCGCCTACGGGATCTTCGCGGCGGGCGGCGACCGGGACGGCGCTCCGGTGCTCGGTGGCACGGTCCTGCACGTCCGCCCGCCCGTGACGTGTGAGATCGGTTACTGGGTCCACTCCGCCTACACCGGCCGGGGCATCGCGACCCGGGTCGCGGCGGCGCTGGTCCGGGCGGCGTTCGCCGACCCCGGCGTCGAGCGCGTCGAGATCCGGTGCGACGCGGCCAACGACTCCAGCGCCTCGGTCGCGCGCCGGCTCGGGTTCCTGCTCGAACGGACGGTCGAGCGTCCGCCCGCGGCCCCCGGCGACACCGGCCGCGACCTGTGCTGGCTGCTCACCCCCGACGACCTGCGGGAGGGCCGGGCGCGGCTGTGACGGGACGAGCCCCGCGCCCGTTCCGGTGGCAAGTGGTGTTCGAACACGTGTACGGTCGAAATGAAGCGGCCGATGCCGCTGTTAGCTATGGCGGGGGAGTCTCTCCTCGCCGCCGTGAACGGGACGCGCGCCGACGCGCCGTCGGCGCCCCACCAGAGAACCGGAAGCCACCGCCGTGCATGACCGACTCATCGTGCGTGGAGCACGCGAGCACAACCTGAAGGACGTCTCGCTCGACCTGCCGCGGGACGCCATGATCGTGTTCACCGGGCTCTCCGGCTCCGGGAAGTCGAGTCTGGCGTTCGACACGATCTTCGCCGAGGGGCAGCGCCGGTACGTCGAGTCGCTGTCGGCCTACGCCCGGCAGTTCCTCGGCCAGATGGACAAGCCGGACGTCGACTTCATCGAGGGCCTGTCCCCGGCCGTGTCGATCGACCAGAAGTCCACGAGCAAGAACCCCCGGTCGACCGTCGGGACGATCACCGAGGTCTACGACTACCTGCGCCTGCTCTACGCGCGCATCGGGCACCCGCACTGCCCGGTGTGCGCCCGTCCGATCAGCCGCCAGGCCCCGCAGCAGATCGTGGACCGTGTGCTGGAGCTCGGCGAGGGCACCCGCTTCCAGGTGCTCGCGCCGGTGATCCGGGGCCGCAAGGGCGAGTACCTGGAGCTGTTCCGGGAGCTGCAGTCCAAGGGCTACTCGCGGGCGATCGTGGACGGCGCGACCGTCCGGCTGGACGAGCCCCCGACGCTCAAGAAGCAGGAGAAGCACGACATCTCGGTCGTGGTGGACCGGCTGTCGGTCAAGGAGTCCGCGCGCCAGCGCCTCGCCGACTCGGTGGAGACCGCGCTCGGCCTGTCCGGCGGCACGATCGTCCTCGACTTCGTGGACCTCGCCGAGGACGACGAGAACCGCACCCGGATGTACTCCGAGCACCTCTACTGCCCCTACGACGACCTGTCGTTCGACGAGCTGGAGCCGCGCTCCTTCTCCTTCAACTCGCCCTACGGCGCCTGCCCCGACTGCACCGGCCTCGGCACCCGCATGGAGGTGGACCCGGAGCTGGTCGTCCCCGACCCCGAGCTGTCCCTCGCCGACGGGGCCGTCCAGCCGTGGTCGGGCGGGCACGTCAGCGACTACTTCCTGCGGCTGCTGGCGGCCCTCGGCGACGCGCTCGGCTTCGACCTCGGGACGCCCTGGCACAAGCTGCCGCTCAAGGCGCGCCGGGCCGTCCTGAACGGGCACGAGACGCAGGTGCACGTCCGCTACAAGAACCGGTACGGCCGCACCCGGTCGTACTACACCGCGTTCGAGGGCGTGATCCCCTACATCCAGCGCCGCCACTCCGAGTCCGAGAGCGACTCCAGCCGGGAGAAGTTCGAGGGCTACATGCGGGAGATCCCGTGCCCGACGTGCGAGGGGGCCAGGCTCAAGCCGTACGTCCTCGCCGTCACGATGGGCGGCCGGTCGATCGCCGAGATCGCCGGGATGCCGATCGGGGAGTGCGCGAAGTTCCTGCTGTCGCTGGAGCTGAACGAGCGCGAGAAGCACATCGCCGAGCGCGTGCTGAAGGAGATCAACGCGCGCCTCGGCTTCCTGCTGGACGTCGGCCTGGACTACCTCACGCTCGACCGCGCGTCCGCGACGCTGGCGGGCGGCGAGGCGCAGCGCATCCGCCTCGCGACCCAGATCGGCTCCGGGCTGGTCGGCG
The DNA here is from genome assembly GCF_002911665.1 of Actinomadura rubteroloni. Taxonomy (NCBI): domain Bacteria; kingdom Bacillati; phylum Actinomycetota; class Actinomycetes; order Streptosporangiales; family Thermomonosporaceae; genus Actinomadura; species Actinomadura rubteroloni. Next base: position 174,572 of record NZ_MTBP01000006.1, on the reverse strand, counting down.
TCCTGTACGTGCTGGACGAGCCGTCGATCGGCCTGCACCAGCGCGACAACCACCGGCTCCTGGAGACGCTGCTGCGGCTGCGGGACATGGGCAACACGCTCATCGTCGTCGAGCACGACGAGGACACCATCGCCGCCGCCGACTGGATCGTGGACATCGGCCCCCGCGCGGGCGAGCACGGCGGCGAGGTCGTCGTGTCCGGCACGGTGGAGGACCTGCGCGCCAGCGAGCGGTCCCTGACCGGCGCGTACCTGTCGGGCCGCCGGACGATCGAGAGGCCCGAGGTCCGCCGCCCGCGCCAGAAGGGCCGCGAGATCACGGTCAAGGGCGCGCAGCAGAACAACCTGCGCAACGTGGACGTGTCGTTCCCGCTCGGCGTGCTCACGGCCGTGACCGGCGTGTCGGGCTCGGGCAAGTCGACGCTGGTCAACGACATCCTCTACAACTCGCTGGCCAAGCAGCTCAACGGCGCCCGGACCGTCCCGGGCAAGCACCGCCGCGTCACCGGGATCGACCAGCTCGACAAGGTCGTCCACGTCGACCAGTCGCCGATCGGCCGCACCCCGCGCTCCAACCCGGCGACCTACACCGGCGTGTTCGACCACGTCCGCAAGCTGTTCGCGCAGACGACCGAGGCCAAGGTGCGCGGCTACCAGCCGGGCCGGTTCTCGTTCAACGTCAAGGGCGGCCGGTGCGAGAACTGCTCCGGCGACGGCACGATCAAGATCGAGATGAACTTCCTGCCGGACGTCTACGTGCCGTGCGAGGTGTGCCACGGGGCGCGCTACAACCGCGAGACGCTGGAGGTCCACTACAAGGGGAAGACGATCTCCGAGGTCCTCGACATGCCGATCGAGGAGGCGGCGGTGTTCTTCGAGCCGATCACCGCGATCCACCGGCACCTGAAGACGCTGAACGACGTCGGGCTCGGGTACGTCCGGCTCGGGCAGCCCGCGCCGACGCTGTCGGGCGGCGAGGCGCAGCGCGTGAAGCTGGCCGCCGAACTGCAGAAGCGCTCGACCGGACGCACCATCTACGTCCTGGACGAGCCGACGACCGGCCTGCACTTCGAGGACATCCGCAAGCTGCTCGGCGTGCTGAACGGCCTGGTGGACAAGGGCAACACCGTCCTCGTCATCGAGCACAACCTGGACGTGATCAAGACGGCGGACTGGATCGTCGACATGGGCCCCGAGGGCGGCTCGCGCGGCGGCACCGTCGTCGCGACCGGCACCCCGGAGGACGTCGCCCGCGTCGAGGCCAGCCACACCGGCCAGTTCCTCGCCAAGATGGGCCTCTGATCCCGTTCCGCGCCCCGCGTGCAGGATCATGTGTCCCATGAACGACGATGTGACGGCCGGGACACCGGCGACGCGGCGGACGGTGCTGTGCGGCGCCGGGGCGTTCGGCGCGGCGGCGGTGCTGGCGGGCTGCGGCCCTAGCGACGACAAGCCCGCCAAGTCCGCGACCGAACTGCGCGGGACCGAGATCGCGAAGACCGCCGAGGTCCCGGTCGGCGGCGGGGTGATCAACCAGCAGGCGAAGCTGGTGGTCACCCAGCCGACGGCCGGGACCTACAAGGCGTTCGACGCGACGTGCACCCACCAGGGCTGCCTCACCGACAAGGTGACGGGCGGGGCGATCCACTGCCCGTGCCACGGCAGCGAGTTCAAGATCGCCGACGGGTCGGTGCAGCACGGGCCGGCGAACCGGCCGCTGAAGGAGTACCCGGTGCAGGTCAAGGGCGACGCCATCGTCGTCGCCTGAGCGCGGAGTCCGGCGGGCCGCTCCCCGGCGGCCCGCCGGGGAGCCGCGATTGTCGGCGGCGCCGACTACGCTTGCGAGCGTGGCAGATCCGGCGACCTACCGACCCGCACCGGGATCCATCCCCGAGGATCCCGGCGTCTACCGCTTCCGCGACGCGGGCGGGCGGGTCGTCTACGTGGGCAAGGCCAAGAGCCTGCGGTCCCGCCTGAACTCCTACTTCGCCGACTTCGCGGGCCTGCACCCGCGCACCCAGACGATGCTCCAGACCGCCGCCCGCGTGGACTGGACGGTCGTCGGCACCGAGGTCGAGGCGCTCCAGCTCGAATACTCCTGGATCAAGGAGTTCGACCCCCGGTTCAACGTCCGGTACCGCGACGACAAGTCCTACCCCTACCTCGCGGTGACGCTGAACGAGGAGTTCCCGCGCGTCATGGTGATGCGGGGGGCCAAGCGCCGGGGCGTCCGCTACTTCGGGCCGTACTCGCACGCGTGGGCGATCCGCGAGACCGTCGACCAGCTCCTGCGCGTCTTCCCGGTGCGGACGTGCAGCGCGGGGGTGTTCAAGCGGCAGCACCAGCTCGACCGGCCGTGCCTGCTCGGCTACATCGACAAGTGCTCGGCGCCGTGCGTCGGGCGGGTCTCCCCGGACGAGCACCGGCTGCTAGCCGAGGAGTTCAGCGACTTCATGGCGGGCAACACGACCCGGTTCATCCGCCGCCTCGAACGCGACATGCGCGAGGCCGCCGCGTCGCAGGAGTACGAGCGCGCGGCCCGGCTGCGCGACGACGTCCGCGCGCTGGAGCGGGCCCTGGAGAAGCAGACGGTCGTCTTCGGCGACAGCACCGACTGCGACATGGTCGCGTTCGCGCAGGACGAGCTGGAAGCCGCAGTCCAGGTGTTCTACGTGCGCGGCGGCCGGATCCGGGGCCGGCGCGGCTGGGTGGTCGACAAGGTGGAGGACGTCACCACCGGCGACCTCGTGGAGCAGTTCCTCATGCAGATCTACGCCGAGGCCGAGGACGGGCAGGGGATCCCGCGCGAGGTGCTCGTCCCCGAGCTGCCGCCCGACCACGCGGCGATGGCGGAGCTGCTCGGCGAGCAGCGCGGCGGCCCGGTGGGGCTGCGCGTGCCCCGGCGCGGCGACAAGAAGACCCTGCTGGAGACGGTGGAGCGCAACGCGCTGGAGGCGTTGAAGCAGCACAAGACGCGCCGCGCGAGCGACCTCACGACCCGCAGCCGCGCGCTCCAGGAGATCCAGGACGCGCTGGAGCTGGACGACGCGCCGCTGCGGATCGAGTGCTACGACGTGTCGAACCTCCAGGGCACGAACGTGGTCGCGTCGATGGTCGTGTTCGAGGACGGCCTGGCCCGCAAGTCCGAGTACCGCCGGTTCACGATCAAGGCGGTCGAGGGGCAGGACGACGTCCGCTCGATCCACGAGGTGATCACTCGCCGGTTCCGCCGTTATCTGGCCGAGCGGGAGAAGACGGGCGAGCTGGACGTCCTCGGCGACCCCGACGAGACCGAGGTGGGCGCGCACGGCCCCGTCGACCCGGAGACCGGCCGGCCGCGCAAGTTCGCCTACCCGCCGAACCTCGTCCTGGTCGACGGCGGCCCGCCGCAGGTCGCGGCGGCACAGCGGGCGCTGGACGAGCTGGGCGTCGAGGACGTCGCGGTCGCGGGCATCGCCAAACGGCTGGAGGAGCTGTGGCTGCCGGGGGACGACGACCCGGTGATCCTGCCGCGCAACAGCGAGGGCATGTACCTCGTCCAGCGGGTGCGCGACGAGGCGCACCGGTTCGCGATCACGTTCCACCGCCAGCGCCGGTCCAAGGCGATGACGGCGAGCGAGCTGGACGGCGTCCCCGGGCTCGGCCCGGCCCGGCGGACGGCGCTGCTCAAGCACTTCGGGTCGGTGAAGCGGCTGCGCGCGGCGACGCCCGAGCAGATCGCGGAGGTGCCGGGCATCGGGGCGCGCAGCGCCGAGACGATCGCGGCGGCGCTGCACGGCGGGACGGTCCCGGCCGCCGGAGGGCGGCCGGGGTCCGGTGGGGACGCACGGGGTTCTGACGGCTGACGGGGGAAGCACAATGACGACGGACACCAACGTGCCGGACATCGTGATCGTGACGGGCATGTCGGGCGCGGGGCGCAGCACCGCCGCCAAGGCGCTGGAGGATCTCGACTGGTTCGTGGTGGACAACCTGCCGCCCGGCCTGCTCGCGACGATGGCCGATCTCGGCGGCCGGGTGAAGGACGCGGTGCCGCGGATCGCGGTGGTCGTGGACGTCCGGAGCCGGGCGTTCACCGAGGACCTGCACACGGCCATCGCGGAGCTGGAGGCCAGGGGCGTCCATCCCCGGGTGGTGTTCCTGGAGGCGGGCGACCCGGACCTGGTGCGCCGCTTCGAGAGCGTCCGCCGTCCGCACCCGCTGCAGGGCGACGGGCGCCTGGTGGACGGCATCGCGCGCGAACGCGACCTGGTGCGCGAGGTGCGCGCCGAGGCCGACCTGGTGATCGACACCAGCGGGCTCAACGTCCACGAGCTGCGCGCCAAGATCGTGTCGTTCTTCGGGACCGACACCGGCGGGCCGAGCCTGCGCGCGACCGTGGTGTCGTTCGGCTACAAGTACGGGCTCCCGGTCGACGCGGACCTGGTCGTCGACTGCCGGTTCCTGCCGAACCCGCACTGGGTGCCGGAGCTGCGGCCGAAGACCGGGCGGGACGCCGACGTCCGCGACTACGTCCTCGGGCAAAGCGGCGCCAAGGAGTTCCTCGACGCCTACACCGAGGTGCTGCGCCTGCTCGCCGCGGGGTACGACCGGGAGGGCAAGCACTACGTGACGCTCGCCGTGGGATGTACGGGCGGCAAACACCGTAGTGTGGCCATGGCGGAACAGATCGCCGCACGGCTGCGGGACGAGGGCATCGAGGTACAGGTCGCCCATCGTGACCTCGGCCGTGAGTGAGCAGTGACCCGGCACGGGTCGGGGACGAGGAGACGAACGGCACGGTGGAGGTTCCAGGCCCGGGCTCAGGTCAGGATGCGGGTCCGCTCACGGGTCCGAGGGTCGTGGCGCTCGGCGGCGGGCACGGGCTGTACGCGGCGCTGTCGGCGCTGCGGCGGGTCACCGACCGGCTGACCGGGATCGTCACGGTCGCCGACGACGGCGGGTCCAGCGGACGGCTGCGCGCCGAGCTGGGCGTCCTGCCGCCGGGCGACCTGCGGATGGCCCTCGCCGCGCTGTGCGGCGACGACGAGTGGGGCCAGACCTGGCGGGACGTGGTGCAGCACCGGTTCCGCAGCGGCGGCGTCCTGCACGACCACGCGGTGGGCAACCTGCTGATCGTGGCGCTGTGGGAGCTGCTCGCCGAGCGCGGGGGCCCGGTCGGCTCGACGGTGGAGGGCCTGGACTGGGTCGGGCGGCTGCTCGGCGCGCACGGCCGGGTGCTGCCGATGGCGGCGGTCCCGATGGACATCGTCGCCGAGGTGCGCGGCGCGGACCCGGCGCGGCCCGGGGTGGTCACGCGGGTCAAGGGCCAGGTGGCGTGCGCGAGCACGGCGGGGACGGTGCTCGGCGTCGACCTCGTCCCGGCCGACCCGCCCGCGTGCCCCGAGGCCCTGGCCGCCGTGGACGACGCGGACTGGGTGGTGTTCGGCCCGGGGTCGTGGTTCACGAGCGTCCTGCCGCACCTGAAGGTCCCCGCGCTGGCCCGGTCGCTGGCGCGCACCCGCGCCCGCCGGATCGTGGCGCTGAACCTCGTCCCGCAGCCGGGCGAGACCGACGACTTCTCCCCCCAGAACCATCTGGAAGTGCTCCAGGCCCACGCGCCCGACCTGCGGGTGGACGTCGTCCTCGCCGACCGGGGCGTGGTGGACGACGCCGAGGCGCTGGACAAGGCCGTCGCCGCGCTCGGCGGCCGGCTCGTCCTCGCCGACGTCGCCGACCCCGGCGGCGCGCCGCGTCATGATCCCGCCCTGCTGGCCCAAGCCTTCGTACAGATATTCGCGCAGTGACGACCCGCGCGGCCGACTTCGGCCACACTGCTGGGAGTCCGGACAGGGGGAGAGGGTTCATCTCATGGCGATGACCGGTGTGGTCAAGGACGAGCTGAGCAGGCTGCAGGTGCTGAAGCCCTGCTGCCGCAAGGCCGAGGTCTCGACGCTGCTGCGCTTCGCGGGCGGCCTGCACCTGGTGAGCGGCCGCATCGTGGTGGAGGCCGAGATCGACACCGGGGTCGCCGCGCGGCGGCTGCGCCGGGACGTCGCCGAGGTGTTCGGGCACGGCTCGGAGGTCGTGGTGCTCGCGCCGAGCGGGCTGCGCAAGGGCAACCGCTACGTCGTGCGGATCTTCCGCGACGGCGAGTCCCTGGCCCGGCAGACGGGCCTGATCGACAACAACGGCCGTCCGGTGCGGGGGCTGCCCCGGCACGTGGTGGCGGGCGCGGCGTGCGACGCCGAGTCGGCGTGGCGGGGCGCGTTCCTCGCGCACGGGTCGCTGACCGAGCCGGGCCGGTCGATGTCGCTGGAGGTGACCTGCCCGGGTCCGGAGGCGGCGCTCGCGCTGGTCGGCGCGGCGCGCCGGCTCAAGATCCACGCCAAGGCGCGGGAGGTGCGCGGGGTGGACCGGGTGGTCGTCCGGGACGGCGACGCGATCAGCGCGCTGCTGACCCGGCTCGGCGCCCACGACAGCGTGCTGGCCTGGGAGGAGCGGCGGATGCGCCGCGAGGTCCGGGCGACGGCCAACCGCCTCGCCAACTTCGACGACGCGAACCTGCGGCGGTCGGCCCGCGCGGCGGTCGCGGCGGGCGCGCGGGTGGCGCGGGCGCTGGAGATCCTCGGCGAGGAGGCCCCCGAGCACCTGGTGAGCGCGGGGCGGCTGCGGCTGGAGCACAAGCAGGCGTCGCTGGAGGAGCTGGGCCAGCTCGCGGAGCCGCCGCTGACCAAGGACGCCATCGCGGGCCGGATCCGGCGGCTGCTGGCGATGGCCGACAAGCGCGCGAGCGACCAGGGCCTCCCGGGCACCGAGGCGAACCTGACCGCCGACATGCTCGCCCCCTGATCTCCGGGGTTCCGGTCGTCCGTTACCGGCGGGCGGCGGGGGCCGCAACCGGGGCGGTGGTCGCGCCCGGTGATCACCGCCACTTTTCCCGGCGGGGCCGCGTTGCGGCGCACTCAGCCGCATACCGGAACAAATCTGACGCCGTGTTTGCTGTGCCCGGCGTCCTTGCCGGTAGCGGCGGGAACCCTGTCCAATGGTCTAGACACAAAGGTCTAGACCCTGGCGGGTGACAGTCCGATCCCCCAGGTGGGGGAGGGGGCCTCACCCCCCGATATCCCTCGCCTCCCCTGTCGGGAAGCGGCCCGGCCATTCGGTAGGGTCGGGCGGGGAACACCCCGTGCGAGCAAGAGAACGCACCCCGTGGAGAGTCCGGCCACCGCCGGGCGAGACGACGTATGAGGAGAGCCGTTCCGTGACCATCCGAGTAGGCATCAACGGGTTCGGCCGGATCGGCCGAAACTTCTACCGCGCCGTCCTGGCCAGCGGGGCCGACATCGAGATCGTGGCGGTCAACGACCTGACCGACAACGCCACGCTCGCCCACCTGCTGAAGTACGACAGCATCCTCGGGCGCCTCGGCCGCGACGTCCACGCGACCGACGACTCGATCGCCGTCGGCGACTCGATCATCAAGACCTTCGCCGAGCGCGACCCGGCGAACCTCAAGTGGGCCGACGTCGGCGTGGACGTCGTCGTCGAGTCCACCGGCTTCTTCACCGACGCCACCAAGGCCAAGGTGCACGCCGACAACGGCGCCAAGAAGGTCATCATCTCCGCCCCGGCCAAGAACGAGGACGTCACGATCGTCCTCGGGGTCAACGACGACGCCTACGACCCGGCCGCGCACACGGTGATCTCCAACGCGTCCTGCACGACCAACTGCCTCGCCCCGATGGCCAAGGTCCTGAACGACACGTTCGGGATCAACAAGGGCCTGATGACGACGATCCACGCCTACACGCAGGACCAGAACCTCCAGGACGGCCCGCACGGCGACCTGCGCCGCGCCCGCGCCGCCGCGCTGAACCTCGTCCCGACCTCCACCGGCGCCGCCAAGGCCATCGGCCTGGTCCTGCCGGAGCTGAAGGGCAAGCTGGACGGCTACGCGGTCCGCGTGCCGATCCCGACCGGCTCGGCCACCGACCTGACGGTCGAGCTGGGCCGCGAGGCCACCGTCGCGGAGGTCAACGGCGCGCTGAAGGAGGCGGCCGAGGGCCCGCTCGCCGGGATCCTCACCTACACCGAGGACCCGATCGTCTCGTCCGACATCGTCACCGACCCGTCGTCGTGCATCTTCGACGCGGGCCTGACCAAGGTCATCGGCAACCAGGCCAAGGTCGTCGGCTGGTACGACAACGAGTGGGGCTACTCCAACCGCCTCGCCGACCTCGTCAAGCTCGTCGGCGCCCAGCTCTGACCGACGCCCCCCGCCGTGGCCGTGCCCCGCACGGCCACGGCGGCCGTGTCTCCGGGGGCTCCGCGCGCGGCGCCCCCGCGCCGCCCCGCCGTGTCCACCGGGGGCGACCCCCGACGGAAGGAAACGCCTTGCCGATGCGCACCATCGACGATCTCGACGTCGCCGGGAAGCGGGTGCTCGTCCGCGCCGACCTCAACGTGCCGCTGGACGGCGGCGCCATCACCGACGACGGCCGCATCCGGGCCGGCCTGCCGACGATCGAGGCGCTGCGCGCGCGGGGCGCGAAGGTCGTCGTCTGCGCCCACCTCGGCCGTCCGAAGGGCGAGGTGAAGCCCGAGTTCTCGCTCGCGCCGGTCGCGGCGCGGCTCGGCGAGCTGCTCGGCGCCGACGTTCCGCTCGCCGCCGACGTCGCGGGCGAGTCGGCCCGCGCGCTCGTCGCCGGGCTCGCCGACGGCGAGGTCGGGCTGCTGGAGAACCTGCGCTTCGAGGCCGGGGAGACCAGCAAGGACGACGCCGAGCGCGGCGCGTTCGCCGACCGCCTCGCCGCCCTCGCCGACCTGTACGTCGGCGACGGGTTCGGCGCCGTCCACCGCAAGCACGCGAGCGTGTACGACGTGCCGCAGCGCCTCCCGCACGCGGCGGGCGGCCTCATCGCGACCGAGGTCGGCGTGCTGCGGCGGCTCAGTGCGGACGTCGAGCGGCCCTACGCGGTCGTGCTCGGCGGCTCCAAGGTCTCCGACAAGCTCGGCGTCATCGACAATCTCCTGGACAAGGCCGACCGCATCCTCATCGGCGGCGGCATGGTCTTCACCTTCCTCAAGGCGCAGGGCCACGAGGTCGGCAAGAGCCTCCTGGAGGAGGACCAGCTCGACACCGTCCGCGCCTACCTGGAGCGGGCGAAGGCCAACGGCGTCGAGTTCGTGCTGCCGGTGGACGTCGTCGCGGCCACCGCGTTCGCGGCCGACGCGCAGCACGACGTCGTCGCGGCCGACGCGATCCCCGCCGACCGGCTCGGCCTGGACATCGGCCCCGAGTCCGGCAAGCTGTTCGCCGACCGGCTCGCCGACGCCCGGACCATCTTCTGGAACGGCCCGATGGGCGTGTTCGAGATGGCCCCCTACGCGGGCGGCACCCGCGCCGTCGCGCAGGGCCTCATCGACTCCGGCGCGTTCACCGTCGTCGGCGGCGGCGACTCGGCCGCCGCGGTGCGCGGGCTCGGCTTCGACGAGGACGCCTTCTCCCACATCTCGACCGGCGGCGGCGCCAGCCTCGAATACCTCGAGGGCAAGACGCTGCCCGGCCTGCAGGCTCTGGAGGACTGACCCCGATGGCCCCGAAGAACGCTTCCGCCCGAAAGCCGCTGATGGCCGGGAACTGGAAGATGAACAACAACCACCTGGAAGCCATCGCGCTCGTCCAGAAACTGGCCTTCGGGCTCAAGGAGGCCGACTACGACGCGGTGGACATCGCCGTCCTGCCGCCGTTCACCGACCTGCGCTCGGTGCAGACGCTCGTGGACGCCGACAAGCTCGACCTCTCCTACGGCGCCCAGGACGTGTCCCAGCACGCGTCCGGCGCCTACACCGGCGAGGTGTCGGCCGCGATGCTCGCCAAGCTCGGCTGCTCCTACGTCACCGTCGGGCACTCCGAGCGGCGCGAGTACCACCACGAGGACGACGCGCTCGTCAACGCCAAGGCGCGGGCCGCGCTCGGCGCGGAGATCACGCCGATCGTGTGCGTGGGGGAGCGGCTGGAGGTCCGCGAGGCGGGCGAGCACATCGCGCACTGCGTCGCGCAGGTCGACGGCGCGCTGCAGAAGGTCACCGCCGAGCAGGCGGCCGGGCTCGTCATCGCCTACGAGCCGGTCTGGGCGATCGGCACCGGCAAGACCGCGTCCGCGCAGGACGCCCAGGAGGTCTGCGCGGCGATCCGCGCCCGTGTCGGCGAGCTGTACGACGGTGACACGGCCGCGCGGATCCGTATCCTGTACGGCGGGTCGGTCAAGGGCGCGAACATCGCCGGGATCATGGCCCAGTCCGACGTGGACGGCGCGCTGGTCGGCGGTGCCAGTCTCGACCCCGGCGAGTTCGTCAAGATCTGCCGGTACCGGGACCTTCCGGCCTGATCCGAACGGATTGATTCGGTCTGTCCCGGGGGTTCTTGCCGAACCAGACGTCCGTTCGTCGTACCCTTCGTACCTGACGGGCAAACGCCCGGCTCGACGCTCGTCCCGCATCCGAGAACGCCCCGCCCCGGCGGGGGTGGCCAGAGAAGGCGCTGAACTGTGATCATCGCAACGTCCATCGTGCTCATCGTCGCGAGCCTGCTGATGGTGGTCCTCGTCCTGATGCACAAGGGCAAGGGCGGCGGGCTGTCCGACATGTTCGGCGGCGGCATCTCGTCGTCGCTCGGCGGTTCGTCGGTCGTCGAGCGCAACCTGGACCGCCTGACGATCGGTCTCGGGATCATCTGGCTGGCGTCGGTCGTGGTGCTGGGCCTGCTGTTCAAGAGCAAGGGCGCCTGACCGGCCGCCGAGACATGCGAGCGCCGCGGCACCGTCGGGCGGACGGACGCGGCAACACTGAGCGAGGAGTAGTCCGTGGGTAGTGGCAACGCGATTCGGGGCAGCCGTGTCGGGGCCGGGCCGATGGGAGAGGCCGAGCGCGGCGACGCGGCCCCCCGGGTCTGGGTGACCTTCTACTGCGCCAACCGGCACGAGACCCGGCCGAGCTTCGCGACCGACGTCGCGGTGCCGGAGACGTGGGACTGCCCGCGCTGCGGCTTCCCGGCCGGGCAGGACAAGGACAGCCCGCCGGCACCGCCGAAGACCGAGCCCTACAAGACGCACCTCGCGTACGTGAAGGAGCGGCGCAGCGATGAGGACGGCGAGGCCATCCTGGAGGAGGCCCTCGCCAAGCTGCGGGCCAAGCGCGCCGCGGTGAAGCGCGCGCTGGAGGCCGCCGGGCGCGGCTGAGCGACGAGCGACCGCGGGGCCCGCGGGGAGGGCGCGCCCTCCCCGCGGGCCCCGTCGCGTCTTCCGGGCGCGCACGCGGCCCGCTAGGCTGGACGGCAACGCGACTGGCGCAGTCAAGGTGGATCCGACCACCGGGAAGCGAACCGTCCGCACACCGCGCGCCTGGGTGTACGGGTCCCCACGCCGGGGCCTCGTACCGTCCCGGCGGCGAAGCAGCGGAGGCGTCCATGCACCAGCCGTCCCTTCCCCACCTGCACGGCCAGGACCCGAGCGTCGCCGGGCTGGTGGAGGCCGAGGCCCGCCGGCAGTTCGAGAAGATCCGGCTCATCGCGTCGGAGAACTACGTGTCGCCCGCCGTGCTGGAGGCGACCGGCTCGGTCCTCACCAACAAGTACTCCGAGGGGTACGCGGGCCGCCGCTACTACGAGGGCCAGCAGAACATCGACCCGCTGGAGCTGCTGGCCGTCGAGCGCGCCCGGACGCTGTTCGGCGCGGAGCACGCCAACGTCCAGCCGTACTCGGGGTCGCCCGCCAACCTCGCCGTCTACGCGGCGTTCCTGGAGCCGGGCGACACGGTGCTCGGGCTGTCGCTGCCGATGGGCGGCCACCTCACGCACGGCTGGACGGTGTCGGCGACCGGCAAGTGGTTCAACGCCGTCCGCTACGAGGTCCGCCGCGACACCGGCCGCGTCGACATGGACCAGGTCCGCGAGCTGGCGCTGCGCGAGCGGCCCAAGCTGATCTGGTGCGGCGGCACCGCGCTGCCCCGGACGATCGACTTCCCGGCGTTCGCCGAGATCGCGCGCGAGTGCGGGGCGGTCCTGGCCGCCGACATCGCGCACATCGCCGGGCTCGTCGCGGGCGGCGCGCACCCCTCGCCCGTCGGGCACGCCGACGTCGTCACCACCACGACGCACAAGACGCTGCGCGGGCCGCGCGGCGCGATGATCCTCACGACCGGCGAGCACGCGAAGGCGGTCGACCGGGCCGTCTTCCCCGGCCTTCAGGGCGGCCCGCACAACCACACGACCGCCGCGATCGCCGTCGCGCTCGCCGAGGCGGCCCGGCCCGACTTCGCCGACTACGCGCGGCGGATCGTCGCGAACGCCGCCGCGCTCGCGGACGCGCTGCTGGAGCGCGGCTACGACCTGGTGTCCGGCGGCACCGACAACCACCTGATCCTCATCGACCTGACGAACAAGGACGTCGCCGGCAAGCCCGCCGCCCGCGCGCTGGACGAGGCGGGCATCGAGCTGAACTACAACGCCGTCCCGTTCGACCCGCGCAAGCCGTTCGACCCGTCCGGGCTGCGCATCGGCACCGCCGCGATCACGACGCGGGGCCTGACGCCCGACCTGATGCCGCGCGTCGCGGCGTGGTTCGACGACGTGGTCGTCGCGGCGGCCAAGGGCGACACGACCGTCGCCGACCGCGTGGCCGCCGAGATCCGCGACCTGATGGCCGCCTACCCGATGCCGGGCTGGGCGTCGCTCGGCTGACGCAGCACGCTGATCATCCGCCAGGCGGCGGCGTCGGTGACGGGCACGTCGCCGAAGTCGCCGTACTGGGCGGCGATCTCCAGCCGTCCCGACAGCCGGACGGCGGCGGCCAGCTCCGTCGCCGTCCAGAACCGGTAGGGGACGACGTCGCGGATCGTGCGCGGCTCCGCCCCGGACTCGATCGTCATGACGACGCGGTCCGGGGCGATCTGCGTCACGGGGTCAAGGACGTCCTCGCGCCCGCCCCAGCGCACCGACGCCCGGACGCCGTCGCGCTCGACCGTCCACGCCGTGCCGACGCTCGGGTCGCCGAGCCGGTCGCGCGGGTGCGACATCTCCAGGACGTAGAGGCCGCCGGGCGCCAGGTGCCCGGCGGCGCGGTCCAGGTGGGCGACGAACGCGTCCAGCGTCATGAGGTGGGACGTCGAGTCCAGCATCGTCACCACGAGGTCGAAGCGGCGGCCGAGCGCGAACGCGGTCATGTCGCCGCGCACGACGTCGATCGCGACGCCCTCGCGCGCGGCCCGCTCGCGCGCGTACGCGCACATCGCCGGGTTCAGGTCGAGCGCGGTGGCGGCGACGCCCCGGCGGGCGAACGCGCGGGCGTGCTCGGCCGGGCCGGCGGCGAGTTCCAGCACCGATCCCGGTGTGCCCGCGCCGTGCCGCCGGCACCAGCCGAGCACCGCGTCGACCTCCGGTTCGACGTCGCGGAAGGAGCAGGCAAGCTCGTAGGCCCAGGGGTCGTCATAGATGCCGGTCACCCCGCAATCCTGCCAGGGCGCGTCCCGGCGCCCGGCCGTCCAGCCGCAGCCGGATCTCCACCACGGCGGGCTCCTCGGTGCGCAGCGTCCGGCCGCCGAGCGCGGTCAGCAGCCGCCGCATCGTGGCGTTCTCGCTGAACGTCGTCGCGCGCAGTTCGACCAGGCCCCGGTCGCGGCCGAGTTCGGCGAGCATCCGGGTGAGCAGGCGGCCGAGGCCCCGGCCCTGCCAGGCGTCCTCGACCAGGAACGCCAGTTCGGCGACGCCCGGTTCGAGGACGTGGATCAGGTGGGCGAGCGCGAGCACCGACCCGTCCGGTCCTTCGGCGACGAGCGTCAGCCCGTGCCACGGCTCGCAGAACCGCTCGATCGCGCGGCGCGGCAGCGACGGCTTGGCGCTGAAGTAGCGCATCCGCCGCGTCGCCTGCGAGCAGCGGTCGTGCATCGCGGTGATCGCCTCGACGTCGCGGGTCTCGACCGGGCGGACGACGACCGCCGTGCCGTCGCGCAGCACCACCCGCCGCGACGCGGGCAGCGGCCCGGCGGCGGGCAGCACCGCCCGGACCATCGCGTCGGCGCGCGCCGCCTCGGTGGTCGTGAAGGGCAGCCCGGAACGGCGCACCAGCACGGCGCGGCGCTGCCCGACCGGCACCACGAGCGCGGCGGGGTCGTCGTCGGTCTCGGCGGCGGTGGACCAGCGGGCGTCGTCGGCGCGCAGCAGCTCGGCGAGGACGTCCGGCAGCGTGTGCGGCTCGGCGCGCAGCCGGGCGGCCAGGACGAGCGCGCGGGTCGTCTCGTCCACCAGCTCGCGCGGCCGGGCGGGGGCGACGGCGGTGCGCAGCGCGCCCGCGCCCGCGAGCGCGCGCCCGAGGTCGTCCGCCGCGGTGTCGCCGCCGGGGACGTCGACGATGAACTCGTCGACCACGCCGTCGGGGCCGAGCTGGACCGAGAGCCCGAGGATGTTGGCGCCCCGCCGGGCCAGCGCGGCGGTGAGCAGGGCCAGCCGGCCCGGACGGTCCTCGATCTCGGCGCGGACGCGCAGCAGCGGCATGGCGGACGTTCCTTCCGGTGACGGTGAACGTGTACTGACTCACCTTGACCGTGAGGTGTTACGGATTCGCTACGCCGCCGTGAGCTGATGGTTTCACATAGCGGACAGGGGCTTGAGCGCCCGCCGTCCAGCGCCTAGCGTGCAAGGGGTGATCGAGCCTCTGCGCGATGGCCGTCCGGATCAGCACCCCGACGGCGGGCGGCTGCCCGCCCTCCGTCCCGCCCTCCTCAGCGAGGAGCAGCGCGACGTCTACACGGCGATCACGGAGGGGCCGCGCGGGGACCGTGCCGCGCCGTTCGCGGTGGCCGACGACGAGGGCAGGCTCCACGGCCCGTTCAACGCCATGCTCTACACCCCGCACGTCGGGATGCCCTTGCAGGAGCTGGGCGCCGCGCTCCGCCACCGCACCGCGTTCACCCGGCGCGAGCGGGAGATCGCGACGCTCGTCGTCGCCGGGCACTGGCGGTCGGACTTCGAGTGGTACGCGCACGAGCGGCTCGGCCGCCGAGCCGGGCTCACCGAGGACGAGCTGACCGCGCTGCGCGAGGGCCGCGCGCCGCTGCTGGCCGACGTCCGCGAGCGCGTGGTGTACGAGGCGGCCCGGCAGCTCTCGGCCGACGGCGATCTCGGCGACGCCGTCTACACCGAGGCCATCGCGGCGCTCGGCCGCGCGGCGCTGGTCGAGCTGGTGACGCTGGTCGGCTATTACGCGGGGCTCGCGTTGCAGATGCGCGTGTTCCGGACGGGCGTCCCGGCGGGGGAGAAGGCGCCCGACTGGCCGGACCGCGATGCGTGACGTCCTGCGCACGGCCCGGCTGACGCTGGCGCCGGTGAGCATGAGCGACCGCCGCCGGCTGCTCGCGCACTGGACCGGGCCGCTCGTCCGGGAGCACCTGCCCGGGGCGCGCGGCGTGACCGGGCCGGCGGTCACCGAGATCATCGCGGCCAGCGAGCGCGGGTTCGCGCTGCGCGGCTACGGCCTGTGGACGCTGCGCCCGGTCGGCGGCGGGCCGCTGCTCGGCGTCGCGGGGCTGCGCGCGCACGGCGACCGCGCCGCCGAGATCGTCTGGAGCCTGGAGCCGGACCGGTGGGGACGCGGGCTCGCCGAGGAGGCGGCCGGGGCGCTGCTCGGCCACGCGTTCACGGCGACGGGCCTGCGCCGCGTCACCGCCGAGGTCGACGGCGCGGTCACGGCCGAGGTCGCCGGACGGCTCGGGATGCGCCGCGTGCGGCACGACCCGGGCGGCGCGGTCCACTTCGCCGCCGACCGCGCGGACGCCGGTCAGGCCGACAGCATCGCCTCGATCTCCCGCGCCGGGGTGGCCCCGGCCATCATCTCGCCGCTCTCGAACACCAGCGTGGGCGTGGAGATCACCTGAAGCTCCTCGGCGGCCAGCCGGAGCCGGGCCAGCGGCGTGTGCGGGTCCGGGTCGTCGGGCGGCGGCGTCTCGTCGGTCATCCACGCGTACCAGGCGGCGGCGCGGTCGGGCGCGGCCCAGATCCGCCGAGCCGTGTCGTCGGAGCCCGGATAGATCTCCAGCGGCAGCAGCAGCGTGTGGACGGTCACGTCCCCGACGCGCGACAGCTCGTCGCGGACCAGCGCCCGCGTGTTCGGGTCGCGCGGGTCGCCGAACAGCGCGAGCCGCCGCGACCCGTCGCCGCGCACGTCGGTGAAGGCCAGGTCGAGCGGCAGCTCGCCGAACCGCACATCCGCCATGTCCGCATCCCCCCGAAGTCGGTACCCGGTGGATGTACCCGGCTCGCGCGGACGGGAATCGCCGCAGGTCAGCGGCGCACGTGCGCGATGGCGGCGGCGCGGTCCCGCACGAACCCCTCGGGGTCGCCCGCGGCCATCCCGGCGATCTTCCCGCCGAACTGGCCGTAGCCGCTGTAGGACGCGGCGAACAGCGCCGCGTACCGGATGCGGGGGTCGTCGTCGGCGAGCGCGGCGGCGATGCGGCGGTGGACCTCGTCGTCGAACTCGTGGGCGGCCAGGCCGAGGCGGAGCATCGCCTGCCCGCGGGCGCGGGCGTCGGGCGCGTCGTCCACGGCCGCGCACAGCTCCTTGACGGTCCACGCGTCGAGCGCCTCGGCGGCCTGCCCGGCGACGGCCTCCACCGCCTGGCGCCCGCCCGCCAGCCGGTAGTGGCCGATGCCGAACATCGCGTCCTCGCCGTAGTGCAGCGCGGGGCCGTCGGCCTGCCAGGTGACCCGGCCGTCGGTCCCGGCGGCGCGGTCGCGCTCGGTCACGCCGGTCATGGGCCAGCGCAGGAGCTGCGCGAGGGCGTCCACGTCCTCGACCGTCGTTCCGGGGCGGAGCACGCGCCGCGGCGTCTGGAAAAGATCACTGCTGGGCATGCGGGGCATTGTGCAGCCGTGACCGGGCCGTCCGCCACCGGAACGCGACAACCGGGCATGATCGGCGCGGTCCGCTCAATTGATCTCG
This sequence comes from Actinomadura rubteroloni, assembly GCF_002911665.1. Lineage (NCBI taxonomy): Bacteria > Bacillati > Actinomycetota > Actinomycetes > Streptosporangiales > Thermomonosporaceae > Actinomadura > Actinomadura rubteroloni. The sequence goes on along the minus strand of NZ_MTBP01000006.1, from coordinate 157,597 downwards.
CGCCGGTTCAGCCGGACGACGCCCGCCGCGAGCGGGACCGCCAGCCACACCGCGAGCGCCGTCGCGACCCGCGCCCACTCGCCGGACGTGACGCCGACGTCGCTCAGCGGCTCGGTCGCCCGGCTCAGGTCGACCCAGCCGAGCGGGCCGCGCAGCCGGTGGACGGTCTGGGTGAGCGTCGTCAGCGCGACGGGCAGGACGAAGTTCAGCGTGATCGCGAGCGGGGTGTTCATCAGCAGCATCCCGAACGCCATCCCGGTGAGGACGCCGGTGACGGCGAGGAGCGCGGCCGTCCCGACGACGAACGACGGAAGGTGCCAGGAGCCTTCGGACCGTCCGACGAGCCCGCCCGCGCCGCGTCCCGCGACGGCCGTGGCGAGCGTGACCGGCAGGGACGCCAGCCCGAGCACCGCCCCGGCGAGGAGCTTGGCGACCGCGACCCGCCACCGGACGGGCACGAGCGCGAACGTCGTCAGCGCCGTCCGCTGCGACCACTCGGCCGTCACCGCAAGGATCCCGACCACGGGCAGCAGGAGCTGCGGGCCGAGCTGCGCGATGGAGAACATGTCCTGGAGGCCTTGGTCGCGGCCGGGCGAGGTGGCGATGACGATCGGCACGGACACGACGCCGGTCAGCGCGACGAGCGCGAGCAGCCAGCGGCCCGCGCGCGTGTCGGTCATCTTGCGCAGTTCGACGCCGGTGAGCCGGGCCAGGGACGGCCGGGGCGGGGCGGCGGCGGGGGAGACGGCGAGGGCGGTCATGCGACGGGCTCCCGGTCGGCGGTGAGGGACAGGAACAGGTCTTCCAGGCCGTCCCCGGCGGGCCGCAGCTCCACCAGGACGGCACCGGCCGCGGCGGCGGCGCGGCCCACCCGCGCCGCGTCGGCGGCGACGGTGAACGCGCCGGACGGGTCCGGGGCGGCGGGCAGGCCGGCGGCGGCGAGCGCGGCGGCGAGGGCCGCCGGGTCGAGGCCGCGCACGAGCGTCCCGGCGCGTCCGGCCAGCAGGTCGGCGGCGGTGCCCTGCGCGACGACGCGGCCCCGCGCGACGACGACGAACCGGTCCGCGACCGCCTCGACCTCGCGCAGCAGGTGCGACGACAGCAGCACGGTGCCGCCCTTGTCGGCGAACCCGCGCAGCAGCGTCCGCATCCAGCGGATGCCCTCGGGGTCGAGGCCGTTGGCGGGCTCGTCCAGGATCAGGACGGACGGGTCGCCGAGCAGCGCCTGCGCGATCCCGAGCCGCTGCCGCATGCCGAGCGAGTACGCCCGGACGGGCCGCCGCGCGGGCTTGCCCGCCAGGCCCACCATGTCGAGCATCGCGTCCGCGCGCCGGGGCGGGACGCCGATGAGCCGGGCGGTGAGGGCGAGCGTCTCGCGTCCGGTCCGCCCGCCGTGCTGCGCGGCCGGGTCGAGCAGGACGCCGACGTGCCGGGCCGGGTTGGCGATCCGCCGGTACTCGGTGCCCGCGACGGTCGCGGTGCCCGACGTCGGCGGCGTCATCCCGCAGATCATCCGCATGGTCGTGGACTTTCCGGCGCCGTTCGGGCCGAGGAACCCGGTGACGGTGCCGGGCGCGCACGCGAACGTCATCCCGTGGACGGCCGTGACGTCCCCGTACCGCTTGCTGAGGCCGGTCACTTCGATCATGCGGTCCAGCCTCGCCGGGACGGCCGGGCCGGGGCATCGCCCGAAGGTCGCTCGCGCCGGGCCGAAAGTAGCGTCCGGGCCGAACCGTCGGGTCGCGCCGAGCGTCCACGGTCTTGTCCGCGCCGCGATCATGGAAGGCTGCTCCCGTGCCCCTGCCCCCTCCCGACGCCGTCTGGTCCGAGGCCGCCGCGATGGCCGTCCTCGCCGCAGCGGTCCCCGAGCTGTCCTACGCGGGGTTCGACGTGCGGCCGGACGGGTTGCGGCTGCGCGACACCGGCGACGGCTGGTGGGCGATCACGCGGATCGCGGGCGGGCGCGCGGTCCTGTACGGCAGCGGCAGGGCGGCCTTCCACGCGCCGCCCGTGGACGTCCTCGGCGGGGGACCGGACTGGCTGCCGTGGGACCTGCTCGTCGGGCTCCTGGACGAAGATTCCGGGCTGGGGTTCGTCCGGTGGTGGGACGGCACGTCCTGGTCCCACGCGCCGCTCCCGGAGCACCTGGCGGACAGCGTCGCTTACGTCGACGGAACCACCGAGGACCTCTACCTCGACCTGGCGGACGTGGAGGACCCCGGCGCGGCCCTGGAAGCCCTGCTGGACGCCGCGCGGGCCGGGACCGTGGACCGGGCCGTCATCGAGGCGCTGGCGGACGCACCGGACGTCACGGCCGCCCTCGCCGTCGCCGAGCGGGCGGGCGTCGGCCCCGGCGCGGAGCGTCCGGAGATCCCGGCGGGGACGGGCGAGCCGCCGGGCCGCCGCGTCCCGCTCGCCGATCCCGCCCAGGCCGGCGGCGTGCTCGCGCTGGCGATGCGCGACGCGGCCGAACGCGAGCGGCCCGCGCCCGCGCCGGGCCCGGAGCTGGACGCGGTCGTCGAATGGGTGCGCGCGGCGGGCGCCGTCACGGCCGCCTACGTCGGCCACGAGCGGCGCGGGTTCGCCTACGCCGCCGCGTCCGGCGGCTGGCTCGACCCCGACCTGTCCGACCTGCTGACGGCCTGGCGGGAGGCCGAGGCCGATCCGGAGCGGGGCCGCTGGACGCACGCCCGCGTCTGGGTCGCCGACGACGCCGTCACCGTCGAGCGCGTCTACGACCACCTTCCGGCCTGGTGGGAGCAGGACCACCTGCCCGAAGCGCAGGTCGAGGCCCTGCGCGCCGAGGTCGCGCGCCGCGCCCCCGGCTGGCGCCCGTCCTGGGCGGCCCTGCTGGACGAGGACCTGCTGCGCACCGGAGTGCCGCCCGAGCTGTGCTGGCGTCCCCGGACGACGCCGGACGCCGCGAGCCTCCTGCGCAGCGGCGCGCTGCGGACCGCGCCGCGCGAGGTGTGGGAGGCCGTGCGCTCCGCCGTGGTCGCGCTGGCCCGCGCCGACGCGGCGGACCTGGCCGCGCTCGTCGCGGCGGAGCCCGCCGGGCCCCGCCCGGACGGCGAGCGGACCCGGTGGCTGTGGCTTCGGATGCTCGCCGACGCCGGGGCCGTCCTCCCCGCCGCCTGGTTCGCGACGGTCGGCGCCCGCTGCCCGGAACCGGCGCTGCGGCGGCTGCTGGAGCGGGCCGCGCTCGCGCCGGGCGTCCCGTCCGCCGACGTGCCGCGCGACGTCGCCCGCACCGCCGAACCCGAACCCGGCCGCGACCCGGGCTGGAACACCGCGACCGACTTCGCCGCCTTCCGCCTCGACGGCGAAGGCTCCCGGAAGGTGTTCTCCCTGCGCCTCGGCCAGTTCCTCCGGGACATCGGGACGTACGCCAACGTCGACTACACGACCGTCCTGGACCGGATCCGGACGGCGCAGGACCCGATCCCCGCCCTGCTGCGCGCCCGGATCGACGCCGCGCGCGAGCGGGCGGCGCGCGGCGGCCTGCCCGCCCTGGACGACGGTCTCGCCGAACTCGCGCCCGCCGCCTGCGCGGGCCTCCCCGAGGCCGCCGACGGTCTCACGGTCACCGACCCGGTGGACGCCCTGGCCGCCGCGCTGCGCACCGGCCTGCCCGCCGAGCTGACCTTCCCGTTCGGACGGCCCGTGCCCGTCCGGGCGAGCCACCCGGTGATGGTCGTCCAGCACGGTGACCGCCTGACCGTCACCGACGACTATCTCGGCCGCGCCCGCGTCTACGGCCCGGACGGCGAACTGCTCGCCGAGCCCGTCCCCGTGCCGCCCCTGTTCCCGGACCGGAGACCGCCCGCGCGGTACGACGGCCCGCTGCTCTGGCACGACGGGACGGCCCTGCGCACATCCACCTACGACCGGACGGCGGGCGCCTGGCGCACCCTGCGGATCGACGGCGTCACCGACGACCGCGACGCGCTGCTCACCCGCGACCCGGACACCGCCGACCTCGGACCCGCCCCGGCGGCGACCGCCGAGGTGACGTTCCCCGGCGCCGACCGGCCCACGACCGTGCGCGCCGGAGACGGCCGGCTGACCCTGCACGCGCCGGACGGCACCGCGACCGCCCGGGTGCCGTTCGGGATCGTCCAGGCCGTCGCGCGCGACGGGTCGCCGGTCCCGCCGCCCGGCTGGTGGCCGCATCTGCGGCCGGTGGACCCCGCCGGATCGGCCGTGCTGCGCCGGATCGGCCGCGCCGCCGCGCGGGAACTGGCCGAGGCGGCGCTGATCGGCCCGGTGGAGGCCGCGCGGCGGCTGGACGCCCTGCTGCCCGAGATCACCGATCCGGGCCTGCGGACGGCCGTCCTGGACCAGGCCGCGCTGGCGGCGCGCTGCCTGCACCGGATCGCCGCGCTGGGCCTCCCGGGCGTCCCGGACCTGCTGGCGCCCGCGCCCGGCCCGCCCGTCCGCCGGTTCACCGGGATCGTCGCCGGGGGACGCGCGCTGGCGAACGTCCTGGAGCGGGCGATGCAACGGCCGCCGGGACAAGTCCACGTCACCGACCTCCCCGACCTCGACCGCCGACCGCTGCCGTTCCTGCGGCTCGGCGCGCTCGCGCTCGGCGTCGTCTGGCCGTGGGTCACGCCCTACGCCCGCTCCCGCGACCTGGACGAGCTGAGCGCCTGGGCCGCGACTCCGCTCGGCGACGGCACCGGCCGGTGGTCGGAGGTGCGGCTCACGGGACCCGGCGACGGCCACGGCGGCGAGGTGTGGCGGCTGCCGGACTCGGCGCTCGTGATCCTGCGCGGCGACCGCCCCGCCACCGCGCTCCGCTACACGCCGGACGGGGAGTTCACCGACACCGTCCCGCCCGGCTGGGAGTGGAACGCCCGGCTGCGCCACGGCTGGGGCTCCCCGGACGCCGTCGCCGCCCTCGGCCGCCTGCTCGCCGAACGCGGCCCGCTGCCGCCCGACCCCGCCTGGGCGCTCGACCTGGCCGACCGCGCCGGGATCTCCCGCGCGGACGCCGCGCACGCCTGCTTCGGCGAACCCGGCGACGTCCCGCCCGAGATCGCCGGCACCGGCCGCCCGGCGCTGTCCACCGGCGTCCGGACCCGGCTGCGCGAGCTGATGATGCCCGACGACCCGGCCGTCCTGTGGACCGAAGGCCCCGACGTCGCCCGCGCCGCCGCCTGGTTCGCCGCGCGCGGCTAGCCGGGCTCGACGCCCCGCACCAGCAGCGCCACCTGGACGCGGTTGTTCAGCTCCAGCTTGGCGAGGATGCGCGACACGTGCGCCTTGACCGTCGCGACGCTCAGCGACAGCTCCCGGGCGATCTCGCCGTTGGTGCGGCCGAGGCCGACCAGGTCGGCGACGGCGCGCTCGCCGCCGGTGAGCCGGTCCAGCAGCGCCGTCGCGCGCTCGCGGCGCGGGTCCGCGCCGGTGTCGGCGACGTAGGTCATCATGCGGCGCAGCACGTCCGGGGACAGCATCGGCTCCCCGGCCGCGACCCGGCGGACGGCCCGCAGGATCTCCTCGGGCGGGGTGTCCTTGAGCAGGAACCCGCCCGCGCCCGCGCGCAGCGCCCCGACGATGTGGTCGTCGGTGTCGAACGTGGTCAAGATGATGATCTCCGGCGGCTCGGCGCGGGACCGCAGCCGCTCGGTCGCGGCGAGCCCGTCGAGCCGGGGCATCCGGATGTCCATGAGGACGACGTCGGGCCGGTGCCGGTTGACGGCCGGGATGACCTCGGCGCCGTCCCCGACGCTGTCCACGACCGTCATGTCCCCGGCGCCGGACAGGATCATCGAGAGCCCGGTCCGCACGAGCGCGTCGTCGTCCACGATGAGCACGCGGATGGGAGTGTCCACGCGATCACCCTAAGGGCCCGGCCGGGCCCGCGCGGCCCGGCCGGACACCGGGCGTCAGAGCTTCGTGCCCGTCACGGACTTCCCGAGCGCGCTGCCCGCGAGCCAGTCCTGCCAGGACTTCGCCCACGGCGTCGGCCCGTTGCCGAACCGGAGCTTCCGGGTCGTGCCGCTGATCTGGATGACGTCGCCCCGGTTGGTGAAGTTGTAGAACCACTTCGCGTCGGTCGGCGACGCGTTCACGCACCCGTGGCTGACGTTCGCGTTGCCCTGCGAGCCGACCGACCACGGCGCGGCGTGGACGAACGTCCCGCTGTAGGTCAGGCGGACATTCCAGTCGGTGGGCGTCCGGTACGCGCCGGGGTCGCCGGTGGTGGCCGAGTCCATGACCATGTGCGGCGTCTTCTCCTGCGCGATCATCGTGCCGGAGTAGCTGTCGTCGCCGGGCTTGCCGAGGCTCACCTTCATCGTCCGGACGGTCGAGCCGCCCGACGTCACGACCGCCTCGTGCGCGTTGGCGTCCACCTTGGTGATGTGCCGGGGGCCGACGGTGAAGTTCAGCGTCCGGTCCTTCGTGCCGTACACGCCGTCGGCGACCTTCAACCCGGCCAGGTGCGCGACGACCCGGACCTTCTCGCCGCTCGGCCAGTACGTCCGGGGCCGGAAGTCGACCTCCCGGTCGCTGATCCAGTTCCACGCGCCCTCGACGGGCGTGGACATCCTGACCTCAAGCGACCGCTCGACCGCCGCGCGGGCCGCCTTCGTCGCGACCGAGCGCGACAGCAGGAGCTGCACCGGCATCCCGACGCCGACCGTCTCGCCCTCCAGCGGCGACATGCCGCTCTCCAGCTTCTTCGCCGGCTTCAGCGTCGTGAACGTGGACGTCGCCGTGACGGGCTTGCCGTCCGCGTCGCCCTTCGCCGTCACCGTGTAGGTGGTGGACGGCTTGAGGCCCCACGTCGTCCGCCACGTCTTTCCGTCGGCGGCGAGCGTCCCGGCCGCCTTGCCGCCCTTGGCGTCGGCGACCGTCACCTCGGTGAGCCGTCCCGCCTTCGCCTGGACCGTCACGGGCTGGTCCGGCTGGACCTGCTGTGTCCCGTTCGCCGGGGTGATCGCGGGCGGTGGCGCCTCGGCGGCCTTCACCGCGCCGCCGCTCGTCCCGCCGCCGCCCCCCGACGAGCACCCGGCGGCTCCCAGCACGACCGCTCCGGCGATGACCGCGCCCGCCGTGACCGCCTGACCCCTCTGCACGCTTGCCTCCTCGCGGATCCCGCCCACGCGGATTCCCCCGCCCGCCAGGGTATGCGGCGAACGGGGGAGCGCGTCCCCGGGTCGGGGAACCGGGATCAGGAGCGCGGGACCTCGGCGGCCGCCGCCGCGTCGAGCAGGAACAGCGTGCGGTGCCGTCCGCGCGCCCCGGCGGCGGGCGCCTCGGCCGGGTCGGCGCCCGAGAGCGACCGGCCGACCGCCTCGGCCTTGCCCGCGCCCGCCGCGAGCACCCACACCTCCCGCGCCGCCCGCAGCACGGGGAACGTCAGCGAGATCCGGGTCGGCGGCGGCTTGGGGGAGTCGCGGACGGCCGTCACGACGCCCTCGTCGCCGAGCGCGGCGTTCCCCGGGAACAGGGACGCCACGTGCGCGTCCGGGCCGATCCCGAGCAGCAGGACGTCGAACGACGGCACGAGCCCGTCGCTCCCGCGCAGCTCGGCCGCGTACCGGGCCGCCGCCTTGTCGACGTCGTCGCCGTCCGGGCCGTCGGTCGCGGGCATCGGGTGGACGCGCGCCGGATCCAGCGGGACGCGGTCCAGCAGCGCCTCCCGCGCGCCCGTCTCGTTGCGCTCGGGGTCGCCGGACGGCAGGAACCGCTCGTCGCCCCACCACACGTCCAGACGTCCCCAGTCGATCGCGTCGCGGGCGGGGGAGCGCTCCAACGCGGCGAGCACGGACGTCCCGACGCCGCCGCCGGTCAGCACCACCGACGCCGAGCCGCGCGCGGCCTGCGCGTCGGTGAGGCTCGCGACCAGCCGCGCCGCGACCGCCGCCGCGAGCACGTCGGCGCCGGGGTGGACGACCACTTCCGGGGCGGCGGCGGTCACGCCTCGTCCGCCTTCTTGGTGCTGCGCGACGTCGACCGCTTGCCCGGACGCTCGGACTGGGCGCGGGCGGCCTCCTCGGTGCGGCCGATCGGCGGCGTGTGGGTCTCGGCGGCGGCCGACAGGTCCTTGGCGAACCGCTCGGCGGCCTCCTGGTACGGCTCGTCGGGGTCGAGCCGCCGCAGTTCCTCGGCCAGCAGGTCCGACATCGGGCGCCGCAGCAGCGACACCCGCCGGTCGGGCTGGCCGGGCCGGGCGAGCGTGGCGACCCGCCCGTCCGGACGGGACACCACGAGGTCGCCGCCGGTCGTCGTCAGCGTCACTCCAGTGATGCCCGGGCCGTCGGACACCTCGCGCATGATGTCCACGCCGAGCCGCACCGACAGCCACGACGCCAGCAGCTCCGCGCTCGGGCTGTCCGGCTCGGCCGCCACCGAGCCGCCGGTGACGGGGTCGTGGTCCTGGTCGAGGATCGAGGCCAGCAGCGTCCGCCACGTGGTGATGCGCGTCCACGAGAAGTCGGTGTCGCCCGGCCGGTAGCCCTCGGCGAGCCGCGCCAGCGTGCCGAGCCGGTCGCGCGCCGCGTAGGCGTCGGTGACGCGCCGCGACGCCAGCCGCCCGAGCGGGTCCAGCGCGGGCGCCTTCGGCACCTTGCCGCCCGGCCACCACGTCACCACCGGCGTGTCCGGCATCAGCAGCGGCACGACGACCGAGTCGGCGTGCTCGGCGAGCGGCCCGTACATGCGCAGCAGGACGGTCTCGCCCGGCCCGGTCTCGCCCATGCGGATCTCGGCGTCCAGCCGCGACGAACTGCCGCGCGCGTCGCGGGAGATCACGGTCAGGACCCGGCAGGGGTGCTCGCGCGCCGCCTCGGTCGCCGCCCGCACCGCGTCGTACTGCGCCGACTCGTCGGTGACGATGATCAGGGTCAGCACCATGCCGACGGCGGGGCCGCCCATCAGGTGCCGGGCCTGGGTCAGCGCGTCCTGTATCGCCCGGGTCGTCGTCCCGGTGAGGTCGATGTTCATCGTCAGAGTCGCCTCCACGCGCGCCCGTCGCGCGCCATCAGTTCGTCCGCGCTGTCGGGGCCGTAGCCCCCGGACCGGTACTGGTCGACGTGCCCGCGCCCCGCCCAGAAGTCGGTGATCGGGTCGAGGACCTGCCAGGACAGCTCGACCTCCTCCTGCCGGGGGAACAGCGGGGGGTCGCCGATGAGGACGTCCAGCAGCAGCCGCTCGTAGGCCTCCGGCGAGGACTCGGTGAACGACTCCCCGTAGGCGAAGTCCATGTTCACGTCTCTTATCTCCATGGACGTGCCCGGCACCTTGGACCCGAACCGGACCGTGATGCCCTCGTCCGGCTGGACGCGCATCACCAGCGCGTTCTGGCCCAGTTCCTCGGTGTCGGTGTGGGAGAACGGCTGATGCGGGGCCTTCTGGAACACCATCGCGACCTCGGTCACGCGGCGGCTGAGGCGCTTGCCCGTCCGCAGGTAGAACGGGACGCCCGCCCACCGCCGATTCTCGATCTCCAGCTTGACCGCCGCGTAGGTCTCGGTGCGCGACGACGCAGGGATCCCGTCCTCCTCCAGGTACCCCTTGACGTTGCGCCCGCCCTGCCAGCCCGCCGCGTACTGCCCGCGCGCCGTGCTGAGCGCGAGGTCGCCGGGGACGCGCACCGAGGACAGGATCTTCGCCTTCTCCGCGCGGACGGCCTCGGCGCTGAACGACGTCGGCTCCTCCATCGCCGTCAGCGCGAGCAGCTGCAGCAGGTGGTTCTGGATGACGTCGCGCGCGGCGCCGATCCCGTCGTAGTAGCCCGCGCGCCCGCCGATGCCGATGTCCTCGGCCATCGTGATCTGCACGTGGTCCACGAAGCCGCGGTTCCAGATCGGCTCGAACATCGTGTTCGCGAACCGCAGCGCCAGGATGTTCTGGACGGTCTCCTTGCCGAGGTAGTGGTCGATCCGGAAGATCGACTCCTCGGGGAACACCCGGTGGACGGTCGCGTTCAGCTCCTGCGCGCTCGCCAGGTCGTGCCCGAACGGCTTCTCGATCACCACCCGGCGGAACCCGCCCGAGCCGTCGCTGTTGGCCAGCCCGCTGTTGCGGAGCTGCTCGACCACCTCGGGGAAGAACTTCGGGGGGATCGACAGGTAGAACGCGTAGTTGCCGCCCGTGCCGCGGCTCTCGTCCAGCTCCTTCACGGCCATCGACAGCGCCTCGAACGCGCCGGGGTCGCCGAACTCGCCGGGGACGAAGTGCATCCCCTCGGCCAGGTGCTCCCAGACGTCCTCGCGGAACGGCGTCCGGGCGTGCTGCTTCACGGCCTCGTAGGCGATCTGGCGGAAGTCCTGGTGGTCCCAGTCGCGCCGCGCGAACCCCACCAGCGAGAAGCCCGGGGGGAGGAGGCCGCGGTTGGACAGGTCGTAGATGGCCGGGAGGAGCTTCTTGCGCGACAGGTCCCCGGTGACCCCGAAGAGCACCAGCACGCTCGGCCCCGCGACCCGGGGCAGCCGTTTGTCCCGGGGATCCCGGAGCGGATTGGGTGTGGTGGTCACGTGGGCGCCCCCTCTTCTCGCACTCTTGGCCCTAGGCGTGGGCGTCTCGCGCCCACTCTTGCAACTTCGCCGTCCTCGCGTCCGCCCGCCGGGACGGCCGGCCGCGAGCGCCGGCCCGCCCGGACCGGGACCACGCCCCTCTCGGGTCGATCCTTCCCGATGGCCGGGCCACGGCAATCCCATCCCCGTGTCACGGGGCGGGCAGCGGGTCGGCGGCCTACCCGCCGTGATCCCGCGTACACCGGGCGCCGGATCACGACAGCGCCACGGCGGCGGCGCGGGCCGCGGCGGCGAGCCGTCCGGCCCCGCCGACCGGGTCGCGCAGGTGCAGATGGACGACCGGGAGCCCCCGCTGCCGCAGCGCCCGCGCCTCGGCGACGCCCCGGGTGAACTGGAGCGTCGCCAGACCGTACGGACGGCCCGGGACCGCGAGGTCGCCGAGCGGGTCGCCCGCGGGCGGGTCGCCGGTGACGACCAGGAACGCGCCCGTCCCCGGCCCGTCCTTGTGGACGGCCCCGGTCGCGTGCAGGTACCCCGGCCCCGGCCCGTAGGCGACCGGACGCCGCGCCCCGCGCGCCAGCGACGGCGCCAGGTACCGGCCGGAGAACTCGCCGGACAGGTAGCTGGCCACCGCGAGGTACCCGGTGCCGGGCACGCGGTCCAGCAGCGCGGTGAGCACCGACTCCAGGTCCGAGCCGCCGCGCCAGGCCAGGTCGGTGTGGATCTCGATGTCGCCGTCCACGGCCACCGGGCGCCCGACGACGGGCCGTCCGCCGGCCGTGGCCTGGAGCATCGTCGCGGCCTGGTCCTCGGCGTCCTGCGCGGACGCGCCGCCCGCCTCGAACGGGTTCACGCCGAGCAGCCAGCCCGCGATGGCCGTCGCGTACTCCCAGACGAGGAACTGCGCGCCGACCGGGCCCCACACCGAGGTGTCGTCGTCCTCGCCCGCCGCGCCCGCCGGGTTGATCGCGACGGCGTGCAGGTCCGGGTAGGCGCGCGGCACGCCGGGCGGCTCGAACGTCACGACGCCCCGGCCGCGCTTGCCCGTCCCGACCGCGAGGAGCTGGGCGATCCACGCCGTCAGCGGCCCCGGGCCGCCGCGCTCACGCAGCAGCAGCTTGTCGCGGGCCAGGCCCTCGGGCCCCTGCTGGGCGCAGCCGCCGAGGATCGCGCCGAGCAGCAGGCCCGGGTTGTCCTCGGTGCGCGACAGGGACGGGACGACCTCGGCGGCCTCGTCCAGCAGCGTCCCCGCGTCCGCCCCGGCCAGCACCGCCGGGACGAGCCCGTACGCCGACAGCGCGCCGAAGTGCCCCGGCAGGTACGGGTCGGTGAGCCCGATCCGGTAGCCGCACTGCCGCGCGAAGCCGTGCAGCGGGCTGCCGTGGTCGGTGACGACGAGGAACCGCGCCGCGATCTCCTTCTCCGACAGCCCCCGCTCGCGGAACGCGGCCGTCAGGATGCGCCGGTAGGCGTCCCCCTCCAGCGACACGCCCGACTTGCTGGCAAGGACGACGAGCGTCCGGTCCAGCCGCTCCAGCGTGAAGCCGAGGCCCGCCGTGTCGCCGCCGTCCAGCACCGTCAGCTCGCCGCCGGCCCCGGGCGGGCGCGCGGCGACGATCGCCTGCGCCGCGAGGGCCTCGGCGCCGACCGCGATGAGCACCACGTGGTCGAGCCCGGACGCGCGGGCGTCGGCGACGAGGCCGTCCACCTGCGCGAGCAGGCCGCGCGACGCGGACGGCAGGTCGAGCCAGCCGAGCCTGCTGTGGTCGACCGCGCGCCGCCCCCACAGCCGCGGGTCCTTGGCGGCGAGGGAACCGGGCACGCCGCAGCTCACCAGGTAGTCGCGCGCCTTCAGGGCGGCGTGCAGCACGTCGCCGCGCGTCAGTACGTCGAATCCGGGCACCGTTCCTCCTGCCCCCATCGTTCCAGGAGAGAAGCGGCATCCGCGACCCAGTGCGCGATCTTCTGGAAACGGGGCGCAAGGCCCGTGCCGCGGAGGCTCGCGGAGACGCCGAAGGCGGGACGGCCGCAATCGGCCGTCCCGCCTCCACCGAATGTCAGGCGGCGGGTCCCGCCTGCTTCTTCAGCTCGTCCTCGACCGAGCCGAGGAGCTGCTTCCAGGACGCCTCGAACTTCTCGACGCCCTCCTCCTCCAGCACCCGGACGACGTCGTCGTAGTCGACGCCGGCGTCCTTCAGCGCGGCCATGTGCGCCCGCGCGTCGTCGTAGGCGCCGGTGACCGCGTCCCCGGCGGGGTCGCCGTGGTCGGCCTCGGCGTCCAGCGTCGCCTCCGGCATCGTGTTCACGGTGCCGGGCGCGATGAGCTGGTCCACGTAGAGGGTGTCGGGCAGGTTCGGGTCCTTCACGCCGGTGGACGCCCACAGCGGGCGCTGTGGCCGGGCCCCCGCCTCCTGGAGCGCCTTCCAGCGGTCCGACCCGAACTTCTCCTCGTACAGCGCGTAGGCCAGCCGGGCGTTCGCCACGCCCGCCTTGGACCGCAGCGCCGCCGCGTCCGGCGACCCGGCCTTGTCCAGCCGCTTGTCGATCTCGGTGTCGACGCGGCTGACGAAGAACGACGCCACCGACGCGATCGTCGCCAGGTCGTGCCCGTTCGCCTTCGCCTGCTCCAGGCCCGCGAAGAACGCGTCGATGACCCCGGCGTAGCGCTCCAGCGAGAAGATCAGCGTCACGTTGACGCTGATGCCCTCGGCCAGCGCGCCCGTGATGGCGGGCAGCCCCGCCTCGGTCGCCGGGATCTTGATGAACAGGTTCGGGCGGTCGACCATCCACCACAGCGCGCGCGCCTCGGCGACCGTCCGCTCGGCCTCGTGCGCCAGCCGGGGGTCGACCTCCAGCGACACGCGGCCGTCCAACCCGTCGGTGCGGTCATAGACCGGACGCAGCACGTCGCAGCCCCACCGGATGTCGTAGGTGGTGATCGCCCGGACGGCCTCCTCCACGTCCACGCCCCGCACCGCGAGGTCGCGGACCTGGCCGTCGTAGGCCGACCCCTGCGACAGGGCCTTGGCGAAGATGGTGGGGTTGGACGTCACGCCCACCACGTGCTTGTCCTTGACCAGTGCTTCCAGGTTGCCCGTCCGCAGGCGCTCCCGGCTGATGTCGTCCAGCCAGATGGACACGCCCGCGTCGGAAAGCCTCTTCAGCGTCTCGCTCATCGCTTCCTCTCCAGAGTCTCGCGAAACGGCGCGGAACGGTCAGTTCCCCGTCGTGGAGCCCTTGCCGTCCCGGCCGGCCTTGATGAGGCTCGACCGGGCCGCGGCCACGACCCGCTCGGCCGTGAGGCCGAACTGCTCGAACAGCGTCTTGTAGTCGGCGGACGCGCCGAAGTGCTCCAGGCTCACCGCCTCGCCGTACTCGCCGGTGTAGATCCGCCAGCCGAGCGCGATGCCCGCCTCGACCGAGACGCGAGCGCGGACGCGGGGCGGCAGCACCTCCTGGCGGTAGGCGTCGTCCTGCTCCTCGAACCACTCGACGCACGGCATCGACACGACCCGCGTCGGGGTGCCGTCGGCCTCCAGCGTCTCGCGGGCGGCGAGCGCGATCTCGACCTCCGAGCCGGTCGCGATGAGGATCACCTCGGGACGGCCGTCGGACGCGTCCGCCAGCACGTACCCGCCCTTGGCGGCGCCCTCGGCGGACCCCAGCTTCGTCCGGTCGTACACCGGCAGCTTCTGCCGCGTCAGCGCGAGCCCGGCCGGACGGTCGGTGTGGCGCAGGATCGTCCGCCACGCGACGGCCGTCTCGTTGGCGTCGGCGGGCCGGACGACGTCCAGGCCCGGGATCGCCCGCAGCGACCAGAGCTGCTCCACCGGCTGGTGGGTCGGGCCGTCCTCGCCGAGGCCGATCGAGTCGTGCGTCCACACGTAGGTGACGGGCAGCTTCATCAGCGCCGCCAGCCGGACCGCGGGCCGCATGTAGTCGGAGAAGATCAGGAACGTGCCGCCGTAGGGGCGCGTCCCGCCGTGCAGCGCGATGCCGTTGCAGATCGCGCCCATCGCGTGCTCGCGCACGCCGAAGTGCAGCGTCCGCCCGTACGGGCCGCCGGGGAACTCCTTGGTCTGGAACTCCTCGGGGACGAAGGACGGCTCGCCCTTCATCGTCGTGTTGTTGCTCTCGGCGAGGTCGGCCGAGCCGCCCCACAGCTCCGGCAGCACCGGCGCCAGCGCCGCGAGGACCTGCCCGGACGCGGCGCGCGTCGCGATGCTCGTGCCCGCCTCGAACTCCGGCAGCGCCTCGGTCCAGCCGCCGGGCAGCGTCCGGGTCGCGATGCGGTCGTACTCGGCGGCGCGCTCGGGGTGCGCGGTCCGCCACGCCTCGTAGGCCTTGCCCCACGCGGAGTGCGCGGCGCGGCCCCGGTCCACCACGGCGCGGGCGTGGTCCAGGACCTCCGGCGCCACCGCGAACGTCTCGGCCGGGTCGAACCCGAGGATCTTCTTGGTGGCCGCGACCTCGTCGGCGCCGAGCGCCGAGCCGTGGATCTTGCCGGTGTTCTTCTTGTTCGGCGCGGGCCAGCCGATGATCGTCCGCAGCGCGATGAACGACGGGCGCGACGTCTCGGCCTGGGCCGCCTCGAACGCCGCCGCGAGGGCCGCGACGTTCTCCGAGTAGTCGCCGTCGGCCGTCCAGTCCACGTGGTGGACGTCCCAGCCGTAGGCGGCGTAGCGGGCGCGGACGTCCTCCGACAGCGCGATCGCCGTGTCGTCCTCGATCGAGATGTGGTTGTCGTCGTACAGGACGACCAGGTTGCCGAGCCGTTGGTGACCGGCGAGGGAGCTGGCCTCGTGGCTGATGCCCTCCTCGATGTCGCCGTCGGAGCAGAACGCCCAGATGGTGTGGTCGAAGGGGGACGTGCCGGGCGCCGCGTCCGGGTCGAACAGGCCGCGCTCGCGCCGGGCCGCCATCGCCATGCCCACCGCGTTCGCGATGCCCTGGCCGAGCGGCCCGGTCGTGGTCTCCACGCCGGCCGTGTGCCCGTGCTCGGGGTGACCCGGCGTGAGGCTGCCCCACTTGCGCAGCGACTTCAGGTCGTCCAGCGTCAGGGGGTAGCCGGACAGGTAGAGCTGGATGTAGAGCGTCAGGCTGGAGTGCCCGCACGACAGGACGAACCGGTCGCGTCCGGCCCAGTCCGGGTCGGTCGGGTCGTGCTTCAGGAACCGCTGGAAGAGCAGGTAGGCGGCGGGCGCGAGGCTCATCGCCGTGCCCGGGTGCCCCGAACCGGCGGCCTCCACCGCGTCCGCGGCGAGAACACGGATCGTGTCCACGGCCCGTCGGTCCAGCTCGGACCATTCAAACGTGCTGTTGTCCCCACTCACGGAACGCCAGGCTCCTCTCACAACCGCTGTACGTAATCGTCGGGTCGGACGCGGGCGGTCGTCCCGGCGGGCCGTGGCGCTCGTTCCGGCGGCCCGCCACGCCGGGCCGCGCGAAGATCACCGCGCCCGGTGCCGAGCCTACCGCTCCACCGGGACGGCGGACCGGGCCGGGAAGTCCGGTCGCGGCCGCGGTGATCAGGGACGTCACCGCAGCCGGATCGGCCGCCTGCATAGGGTGACCCTTGCCCGAAGCGCCGCCGGACTAACCCCCCGCCCGGGTGAACTCGCGGGGGAGCCCCGCGCCCCCCGGCGGCCCCTTCACACGGCGTGACGGCGCGTCCCGGACCCGGTGCGTGACCCCGGGAGGGGGCGGACTACAGTGAGGGCGCGGTTGACGACATCGGCCGCGACAGGTTTCCCGAGCCGAAGTTGCAGCCGGCCCGAGGTGCGGCCCGGAACGCGGGGCCGCCGAGGCGGCATGTGATTTCTCATCCCTAGTTGGACGTGGACCCGATTGTGACGGTGCTCAGTAACAAGCCCGGGGTCGATCTGGGCGAGCAGGCGCCGGGGGCGCCCGCGGCCCCGGTCGCGACGGCCGAACGCCGCTCGTTCGGCGCGAGCGTGCGCGCCTACGTGGCGCTCACCAAGCCGCGCGTGATCGAGCTGCTCTTGATCACGACCATCCCGGTCATGTTCCTCGCCGCCGGCGGCGTCCCCCCGCTGCGCACGGTCCTGCTGACGTTCGCGTTCGGCGCCATGTCGGCGGGCGCGGCGAACGCGGTCAACTGCTACATCGACCGCGACATCGACGCCAAGATGCGCCGCACCCGGCGCCGTCCGCTGGCGCGCGCGCAGGTCACGCCCGCACGCGCGCTGGTGTTCGGGATCACGCTCGGCGTCGCGTCCACGGCGGGCTTCGCGCTGACGGTCGACGTGTTCGCCGCCGCGCTGTCGCTGTTCGCGATCCTGTTCTACATCTTCGTGTACTCGCTGCTGCTCAAGCGCCGGACGTCGCAGAACGTCGTGTGGGGCGGCATCGCGGGGTGCATGCCCGTCCTCATCGGGTGGGCCGCGATCACGCACGGGCTGAGCCTGACGCCGTTCGTGCTGTTCGGCGTCGTGTTCCTGTGGACGCCGCCGCACACCTGGACGCTCGCCATGCGCTACCGCGAGGACTACGCGGTCGCCAAGGTGCCGATGCTGCCGGTCGTCGCGACCGAGCGCCGCGTCGTGATCGAGAGCCTGGTCTACACCTACGCGACCGTCCTGTGCTCGCTGGCGCTGTGGCCGGTGGCCGGGATGGGACCGGTGTACGGGGCCGTCGCGGTCGTCCTCGGGCTGGCGTTCCTCGCCGAGGGGCACCGGCTGCTGCGGGACGTGCTGGCCGGTGTGACGGGCGTCCACCTGCGACCGATGCGGTTCTTCCACCTCTCCAACGTGTACCTCGCGCTGCTGTTCGCGGCGGTCGCGGTCGACCCGCTGCTGCGCTGACCGTCCCGGCGCCGGACGGCCCCGCCCGCGCCGCCGCCCGCCCTGTCCGGTTACGCTCCCGGTATGGCGCAGGTTGACCCGAAGGCGGTGCTGGAGGGCCGGGTGCCGGGACGTCCCCCGGTCCTGCTCATCCTCGGCCTGTTCGGCTGCTCGGTGTGCGCGCTGCTCGCGCTGGCGCTGGACGCGCTGTCGGGCGGCAGCGGGTTCTGGGCCGGGCTCGTGCTGGCGATGCTGCCGATCCCGCTGCTGGTCGCCCTCGTCCTCACCCTGGACCGGATGGAGCCCGAGCCGCCGCGCGCGCTCGCGTTCTCGTTCATGTGGGGCGCCGGGGTCGCGGTGTTCGGCGCGCTCGTGCTCAACACGCTCGGGCTGCTGTACGTGACCGTCCCGATCTTCGGGGAGACGCGGGGGCACTTCGTCAGCGCGACGTTCGGGGCGCCGGTCATCGAGGAGACGCTGAAGGGCGCGGTGCTGTTCGGCCTGCTGTGGCTGCGCCGCAACGAGATCGACGGGTTCGCCGACGGCGTGATCTACGCCGGGATGGTCGGGCTCGGCTTCGCGATGATGGAGAACGTCACCTACTACATGCGCGCCTACGAGGACGGCGGCGCGCAGGCGCTCCAGGCCGTGTTCGTGCTGCGCGGGCTCGTCGTGCCGTTCAGCCACCCGCTGTTCACGTCCATGACCGGGCTCGGCGTCGCCTACGCCGCCACGCACCGGCGCGGGCAGCTCGCCGCGCCGCTGCTCGGCCTGCTCGGGGCGATGCTGCTGCACGGGCTGTGGAACGGGTCCACCGCGTTCGGCGGGACGGGCCTCGCGATCGTGTACGTGCTGGACCTGTTCGTCCTGCTGGTCATCATCGGGATCGTGTCGGTGGAGCGGCGGGCGACCGTCCGCCGCATCGAGACCTACCTGCCCGCCTACGCCGCGACCGGGCTCGTCACGCCGCAGGACGTCCGGATGCTGCGGTCCCTGCGCTCGCGCCGGCACGCCCGCCGCTGGGCGAAGATGGTCGGCGGGCCGTTCGCGGCGCGCGCGATGAGCGACTACCAGCTCGCCGCGACCGAGTTGTCCCTGCTGCACAAGCGGGCCGAGCGCGGCGTCGCGGAGCCGGCCTGGTTCAGCGCCCGCCGCGACGCCCTGCTCGACCTCATGGACCTCGCCCGGCAGGCGTTCCTGCGGACCCCGCCCCGGCGGCCCGCCGCGCCGCCGTGGGCGCCGGGCGGGCCGTCGGGCTTCCTGCCGCAGGACCCGTCGCCCTACGGCTGACCGGGCCCGGCCGGGGGGTGGGTCGGGGCTGCGCCGGGCCGCCCGTACGATGAGTGCCGTGGCCGAACGCTCCGCTCCGAACCCGCTCCTGCGGGCCGTGGACGCCGTCTGGCGCCCCACCCCCGCCTCGCTCCGCCTGCTGGCGCTCCTCGGCGTCCTCGGCAACGCGGTCATCGTGGCGACCGGCGGCGCCGTCCGCGTCACCAAGTCCGGGCTCGGCTGCCCCACCTGGCCGCGCTGCACCGGCGACAGCCTCGTCCCGGCCGGCAACCCCGACCATCCGGCGCTCAACATGGGCATCGAGTTCGGGAACCGGCTGCTGACGTTCGTCGTGCTCGGCGTCGGGGTGCTGGTGTTCGTCGCGGCGCTGCGGCTCGTCCCGCGCCGCCGCGACCTCGTGCTGCTCGCGCTGGCGCAGCCGATGAGCGTGGTCGCGCAGGCCGTGATCGGCGGGATCGTCGTCCTGACGGACCTGCACCCGGCCGCCGTCGCGCTCCACTTCCTCGTCTCCCCGGCGCTGCTGGTGTTCTGCGTCGCGCTTTGGGTGCGGTCTGGCGAAGGCGATGAGGCGCCGCGCCGTCTCACCGGCCCCGGCCTGCGCGTGCTGACGTGGGCGCTGCTCGTCGCGGCGGGCGCGGTGCTCGTCGCGGGGACGGTCGTCACCGGGACGGGCCCGCACGCCGGGGACGCCGAGGCGCGCCGCTGGTCGTTCAACATCGAGGACGTCGCGCGGATCCACGGCGAGCTGGCCTGGGCGGTCGTGCTGCTGACGGTCGCGGTGCTCGGGTGGGCCGTCCGCGCCAAGGCCCCCGCCGCGCTGCGCCGCCGCGCCGCCGAACTGCTCGCGGTGGAGCTGGCGCAGGGCGTCATCGGCTACGTCCAGTACTTCAACGGCGTTCCGGGGCCGCTGGTCGTCGCGCACATGCTCGGCGCGGTCCTGCTGTGGATCGCCGCGCTGCGGGTGCTGTTCGCCACGCGGGAGCGCGGGCCGGTGCCGGTCGCGGCGCCCGAACCCGTACCGGCCCGCGAGGCGCCGCAGCCCGCCTGATCAGGCGCGCTCGGTTTTCGCGGCGAAGAACGCGCGCAGCCGGTCCAGCGGCCAGGTGTTGATCACGTCGTCGGGCGTCAGCCAGCCGCGCTGCGCGACGCCGACCCCGAACCGGATGTTGCGGTGGTCGCGCAGCGAGTGCGCGTCGGTGTCGACCGAGAACCGCACGCCGAGCCGCTTCGCGCGCCGGACGAGGTCGGCGGGCAGGTCCAGCCGGTCGGGGAAGCAGTCGATCTCCATCGCGGTGCCGGTGCGGGCGGCGGCGCGGAACACCTCGTCCCAGTCGGCGTCGACCGGGCCGCGGCGCCCGAGGGACCGCGTCGTCGGATGCCCGATGACGTGGACGTACGGGTTCTCGCACGCCCGGACGAACCGCCGCGTCATCGTGTCCTTGTCCTGGCGGAACTGGGAGTGCACCGACGCGACGCACACGTCGAACCCCGCCAGAAATTCGGCGTCCCAGTCCACGTTCCCGTCGCCGTCGATGTTCAGCTCGGTGCCGTGCAGGATCTCCAGCTCCGGCGTGCGCGCGTTCAGCGCCCGGATCCGCTCCCGCTGCGCGAGCATCTTCTCGCTGGTCATCCGCTGCATGACGAGGTTCGGCGCGTGGTCGGTGACGGCGTAGTACTCCAGGCCGCGCCCGATCGCCGCCCGCACCATCTCCTCCAGGGTCGCGGTGCCGTCGGTGAGGTCGGTGTGGCTGTGCAGGTCGCCGCGCAGGTCGTCCACGGTGACGAGCCGGGGCAGCTCGCCCGCCAGCGCCGCCTGGATCTCGCCGGCGTCCTCGCGCAGCGTCGGGTGGATCCACGGCAGGCCGAGCCGCGCGTAGACCTCCTCCTCGGTCTCCGACGCGATCAGCGCGCCGCTCTCGACGTCGAAGATCCCGTACTCCGACAGCCGCAGCCCGGCGCGCACGGCGATCTCCCGCGTCCGGACATTGTGCGCCTGCGATCCGGTGAAGTACTGGAGCGCCGCGCCCCACGCCTCGGGCGGGACGACCCGCAGGTCCACCTGGAGGCCGCGCGAAGTGCGGACTGACGTCTTCTTGTCGCCGCCCGCGATCACCTCGGTGACGAACGGCAGCGCGGTGAACGCCTCCATGACCGGACGCGGGTCATCGGTCGCGGCGAGGACGTCCACGTCGCCGATCGTCTCGCGCATCCGGCGCAGCGACCCGGCGAACGCGCAGCGCTCCACGCCGGGCACCTCGGCCAGGACGGCGACGATCTCGTCGGCGAGGTCGGCGGCGACGTCCACCAGCGACCGCTCGCCCGCCTGCCGCAGCAGCTCGATCCCGTGCCGGATGTTCTCCTCGGTCTTCGGGCCGAACCCCTTGAGCCCGCGCAGCCGTCCCCGGCCGATCGCGTCGGCCAGCTCGTCCACCGACGCGACGCCGATCTCGTCGTACAGCGCGAGCGCCTTCTTCGGCCCGAGCCCAGGGATCTCGGTGAGTGCGCGGACCCCGGCGGGGATGCGCGTCCGCAGCTCCTCGACCTGGCGGATCGTGCCGGTGGCGAGGTAGTCCTCGACCTTCTTGGCGATGGCCTCGCCCACCGACGGGATCTCCCGGAGCCGGGACGGCGGCAGGTCCGCGACGTCGTCGGGGTGGCCCTGCAACGACCGGGCGGCCTTCTCGTACGCGCGGATCTTGAACGCGTCGCCGCCCGTGATGGACAGCAGGTCCGCCAGTTCCCGCAGGAGGGCCGCAGCCTCGTCGTTCGCCCGTGCCATGGCCCCGAGTCTACGAACCGGGTCCGACACTCCCGGTGGGTGCGGTCAGCGCAGCGGCGCGACCGGCCCGCCCGGACGCGCCATGCGCTCCTCCACGACCGTGTCCACGACCGCCGCGATCTCGGTCTCGGGCAGCGCCCGGTAGCCGTCCGCGGTGACCACCGAGATCGACGGGTAGATCCGGCGGGACCGGTCCGGGCCGCCGGTGGCCGAGTCGTCGTCGGCGGCGTCGTACAGGGCCTCGACCGCGACGCGCGCGGCGTCCTCCACCGACAGGTCGGGCCGGTACAGCTTCTTCAGCGAGCCCTCGGCGAACGGGGAGCCCGAGCCGTCGGCGTGGAAGCCGCGCGCCCGCTGCGGCGCCCCGGTGATGTCGTAGGTGTAGATGTGCGCCTCGCCCCGGTCGGCGTCGTACCCGGCGAACAGCGGGACGACCGCGAGGCCCTGGAGCGCCTGCGCGAGGTTGGCCTGGATGACGGCGCCGAGCCGACGGGCCTTGCCCGGCAGCGACAGCGGGACCGTCTCCATCTTCTCGTAGTGCTCCAGCTCGACCTGGAACAGCCGGACCATCTCCAGCGCGAGGCCGACGGTGCCCGCGAACGCCACGACGGAGAACTCGTCGGCGCGCTGCACCTTGTCCAGCTCGCGGTAGGCGATGACGTTGCCCTGGGTGGCGCGGCGGTCGCCCGCCATCATGACCCCGCCGGGGAACGTGAGCGCGAGGACGGTCGTGCCGTGCGGCAGGTCGAGGCGGTCCTGCGGGCGGACTCGGTTGACGGGCAGCAGCTCGGGGGCGCGCTGCCGCAGGAAGTCCACGAAGGAGGGCGTGCCCGGCTCGAACAGCTCGGGGGAGAGCCCCTGGTCATCGGCCCAGCCGTTCACGGTGGCTCCTCACGCTCGGTTCCGTCCGGTCTTTCCGATCCTTCCATGCCCGGACGGGCACCCGCCACTCGCCGCTCAGCCGGTGCCGCGCGTGCCGAGCGTCGCGCCCGCCGACGCGACGATCACGCAGCCGATCGCGGCCCACTGCCGCCCGCCGAGCACCTCGCCGAGCAGCAGGACGCCGACGAGCGCCGCCACGGCCGGTTCCAGGCTCATGAGGACGCCGAAGACGCGCGGCGGGACGCGGCGCAGCGCCTCCATCTCCAGCGAGTACGGGATCACCGACGACAGGACGCCGACGCCGAGGCCGAGGAGCAGCAGCCGCCAGTCCAGCAGGGCCGTCCCGCCCGCCGCCACGCCGAACGGCACCGCGACGGCCGCCGCGACGACGCTGGCGGCGGCCAGGCCCGTGGAGCCCGCGAACCGGCGTCCGGTGGCTGCGCTCAGCAGGATGTAGCAGGCCCAGCCGACGCCCGCGAGCAGCGCGAGCCCGACGCCGACCAGGTCCAGGTGGTCGCCGCCGCGCGCGAGCAGGACGACGCCCGCGCCCGCGAGCAGCGCCCAGCCGACGTCCCGGACGCGCCGGGACGCGGCCACCGCGACGGCGAGCGGCCCGAGGAACTCGATCGTCACCGCCGCGCCGAGCGGGATCCGGGCCATCGCCTGGTAGATCGCGGTGTTCATCACGCACAGCGAGACGCCGAACCCGGCGGCGACCGCGAGGCTGCGCGGGGAGTGGTCGGCGAGGACGGTCCGCAGCGCCCGCCGCGCCAGGAACGCGAGGACGACCGCCGACGTCAGCAGCCGCAGGAACACGACGGCGCTCGGCGGCAGCCGGTCGAACAGGTGCTTGGCGATCCCGGCGCCGATCTGCACCGACAGGATCCCGAGCAGGATCAGCGCGGGCGGCGGGACGGCCCCGGCCGACAGGGCGCGCGGACGGCGCGGCAGCCGCCCGGCCGGGGGACCGTCCGCCGCGGCGAGGGTCACTCCCACCGGAAGAACCGCGCGGCGAGCGCCAGCCCGGCGACCGCCCACACGGAGAGGACGAGCAGCGGCCCGCCGGGCAGCGTGTGGCCGTCGCGCAGGACGTCGCGGAGCCCGTCGGCGAGCGCGGAGACCGGCAGCAGCTCCAGCGCCGACCGGACCCCGGACGGGAACCGGTCCAGCGGGAACACCACGCCGCCCGTCGCGAGCAGCAGGACGTAGACGAGGTTGGCGGCGGCGAGCGTCGCCTCGGCGCGCAGCGTCCCCGCCATGAGCAGGCCGAACCCGCTGAACGCGGCGGTGCCGAGCAGCAGCAGGACGAGCACCGACAGCGGGTCGCCGTGCGGGTGCCAGCCGAGCGCGAACGCGACGGCGCAGATCACGACGGCCTGCAGCGCCTCCACCAGCACGACCGTGAGGGTCTTGGCGGCGATGAGGCCCGCGCGCGGCAGCGGCGTCGCGCCGAGCCGCCGCAGCACGCCGTAGCGGCGCTCGAACCCGGTGCCGATCGCCTGCCCGGTGAACGCGGTGGACAGGACGGCGAGCGCGAGGATCCCCGGCGTGAGGAACCCGACGCGCGGGCCGGGGCCGAGGTCGAGCAGGGACGTCCCGCCGAACAGCAGGAGCAGGACGACCGGGATGATCAGCGTGAGGAGGAGCTGTTCCCCGTTGCGCAGCAGCGCGCGGACCTCGTAGCCGGTCTGCGCGGCGATCATCCGGGGCGCGCTCACGGCGCCGGGCGCGGGGGTGAGGTCGAGGACGGCGGTCATCCGCGCAGCTCCCGTCCGGTGAGTTCGAGGAAGACGTCCTCCAGCGTGCGGCGCTCGATGCGCAGGTCGTCGGCGCGGACGTCGTGGGCGGCGCACCACGCGGTGACGGTGGCGAGCAGTTCGGGGCCGAGGTCGCCCTCGACCAGGTAGTGCCCGGCGGGCGACTCCTTGGCGGCGCTGCCCGGCGGGAGCGCGGCCAGCAGCTCGTCGGTGCCGAGGCCGGGACGGGCGCGGAAGCGGAGCTGGCGCTCGGCGCCGGTCAGTTCGGCGGGCGCCCCGGCGGACACGACCCGGCCGCCGTCGATGATCACGACGCGGTCGGCGAGGCGCTCGGCCTCCTCCATGTGGTGGGTCGTGAGGACGACCGACACCCCGGCCGACCGCAGCTCCTCGACGAGTTCCCAGGTGGCGAGCCGGGCCTGCGGGTCCAGGCCGGTGGTGGGCTCGTCCAGGAAGACCAGCTCGGGCCGTCCGACGACGGCGACGGCGAGCGACAGCCGCTGCTGCTGCCCGCCCGACAGCCGCCGGAACGGCGTCTTCGCGTGCTGGGTGAGGCCGAGGCGCTCCAGCAGCGCGCCCGGGTCCAGCGGGGCGGTGTGGAAGGACGCCACGAGCCGCAGGAACTCCCCGGCGCGGGCCGTCCCCGGCACGCCGCCCGACTGCGGCATCACGCCGACGCGGGCCTTCAGCGCGCGGGCGTCGGCGACCGGGTCCAGGCCGAGCACCGCGACGCGGCCGGCGTCGGCGCGGCGGAAGCCCTCGCAGATCTCGATCGTCGTGGTCTTGCCCGCGCCGTTCGGGCCGAGCAGCGCGGTGACCGCGCCGCGCTCGGCGCGCAGCGACAGCCGGTCGACCGCGGTGACCGCGCCGTAGCGCTTGACCAGCTCGTCCAGGACGAGCGCGCCGTCGTCGGGGGGTGCCATGCGCACGAGTCTAGGTCGGGGGGCCGCGCGGTTCGCGCGCAGGTCGGTGCGGCACGGGGACCGGTTTTCGGCCGCGACCGCTCGGGTATTCCCTGCGTACCGCATTGACCACGGAGCGTGATCGGCCTGTCGGGGGGACGCATGGGGGAGCCGGGGACGTCGGCGGTCGAGGCCGTCGGAGCGCCGCCCGGCGCACGCCTCGGGCTGCCGCAGGCGACCGCGCTGGTCGTCGGGAACGTCGTCGGCACCGGGATCTTCCTGCTCCCGGCCTCGCTCGCCGCCGTCGGGACGATCAGCCTGCCCGTCCTCGCGGTCACGACGGCGGGCGCGATGGCGGTCGCGGTCGTCCTCGGCCGCCTCGGCGCCCGGATCCCCGCCGGCGGCGGCCCCTACGCCTACGCCCGCGACGCGTTCGGCGAGTTCGCCGGGTTCTGGACGGCCTGGTCGTTCTGGCTGACGGCCTGGGCCGGGAACGCCGGGGCCGCCGTCGCGTGGGTCGGCTACGTCGACTACTTCCTCGGCTGGCACGGGACGACGGCCGGGGTCGTCCTCGGCCTCGCCGGGATCTGGGCGGCGGCGGCCGTCAACCTGACCGGCGTGCGGAGCATGGGACGGTTCCAGCTCGCCACGACCGTCCTGAAGTTCCTGCCGCTCGTGCTCGTCGCCGTCGCCGGGCTGTTCTTCCTGGACGCCGCCAACTTCGGCCCCCTGGTCGAGGGCGGCGGGTCGGCGTGGGACGCGGCGTGGCTCGCGGCGGGCCTCATCCTGTTCGCCTACTCCGGCATGGAGAGCGTCGCGATCGTCGCCGAGCGGCTGGCCGACCCGGCGCGCGACGTCGGGCGCGCGAGCGTCCTCGGCGTCGCGGCGTGCGGGGCGCTCTACCTGCTCGTGACGGTGGCCGTGTTCGGGACCGTCCCGCACGACCGGCTCGCGCACAGCACCGCGCCGTTCGCCGACGCGGTCGAGGCGATGGCGGGCGGCGGGCTCGGCGGCGAGCTGTGGGGCGGCGTGCTGGCCGCGTGCGCGATCGTGGCGGGCCTCGGCGTCCTCAACGGCTGGACGCTGCTGGTCGCCGAGATGCCGCTCGCGGCGGCCCGGGACGGCATGTTCCCGCGCGCGTTCGCCCGGCTGACCCCGCGCGGAGTGCCCGCCGTCGGCGTCGTCACCGGCGCGGCCCTGACGTCGCTGATGCTCGTGTTCGCCTACGCGTCGGAGAACGCGTTCGCGACGATCCTGCTGTTCGCCTCCTTCACCTCCGCCCTCCCGTACTTCTTCTCGGCCGCCGCGCAGCTCCTGTGGCTGCGCACGCGCGGCCGGTCCGCGCACCGCCGCCGGGCCTTCGCGGACGCCGCGGTCGCCGTCGCGGCGCTGCTGTTCGCGACCGCGATGGTCTACGGCGCGGGGGAGCGGGCGGTGATGCTGGGCGTCCTCGCGCTGCTGGCGGGCGTCCCGGTCTACATCCGGGCCAAGGCGCGGCGCGGCGAGTACGGCCCGCGCGAGACGGCCGTCCAGGGCTCCTGACCGGCCGCACGACAGAACGGAGCGACATGGCCTTCACTCTGCGGGGCCGCAGCTACCTGCGGGAACTCGACCTGACGCCGAAGGAGTTCCGGTTCCTGCTCGACCTCGCCGCCGACCTGAAGGCGGCCAAGTACGCGGGCACCGAGCGGCCCCTGCTGACGGGCAAGAACATCGCGCTGATCTTCGAGAAGACCTCGACGCGGACGCGCTGCTCGTTCGAGGTCGCTGCCCACGACCAGGGCGCCCACGTGACGTACCTCGACCCGTCCGGTTCGCAGATCGGGCACAAGGAGTCGATGAAGGACAGCGCCCGCGTCCTCGGCCGCCTGTTCGACGCGATCGAGTACAGGGGGTCGCGCCAGGCGTACGCGGAGGAGCTGGCCCGCTACTCGGGCGTCCCGGTGTGGAACGGGCTCACCGACGACTGGCACCCGACGCAGATGCTCGCCGACATGCTCACGATGCGCGAGCACAGCGACAAGCCCCTGGACGAGATCACGTTCGCCTACCTCGGGGACGCCCGCAACAACATGGGCCACTCCTACGTCGCGGCGGGCGCGCAGTGCGGCATGAACGTGCGGATCGTCGCGCCGCGCGAGCTGTGGCCCGACGACGACCTGGTCGTCCGGCCCGCCCGCGCCGTCGCCGACCGGACCGGCGCCGACCTCGTGATCACCGAGGACGTCGCGGCGGGCGTCCGGGGCGCCGACTTCGTCCTCACCGACGTGTGGGTGTCGATGGGCGAGCCCGCCGAGGTGTGGAACGACCGCATCCGGCTGCTGCGGCCCTACCAGGTCAACGCCGACGTGCTGCGCGCGACGGGGAACCCGGATGTCAAGTTCATGCACTGCCTCCCGGCCTTCCACGACCGGCACACCGTCGTCGGCGAGGACGTCTACCAGAAGACCGGCCTGGAGGCGCTGGAGGTCACCGACGACGTGTTCGAGTCCGACGCCTCGATCGTGTTCGACGAGGCCGAGAATCGGATGCACACGATCAAGGCCGTGATGGTCGCGACGCTCGCCTGACCGGCGGCGGGCGACGGAAGGGAGGCCGCGATGCGCATCGTCGTCGCGCTCGGCGGGAACGCGCTCATGCGGCGCGGGGACCGGCCGGACGCCGATCTCCAGCGGGCCAACGTGGTGGCGGCGGTGAAGTCGCTGGCACCGCTCGCCGCGAAGCACGAGATGATCCTGACGCACGGGAACGGGCCGCAGGTCGGGGTGCTGGCGCTGGAGAGCGTCAACGACCCGAACCTCACCCGGCCCTATCCGCTGGACACGATCGGCGCCGAGACGCAGGGCATGATCGGCTACTGGATCCTCCAGTCGCTGCAGAACGCGCTGCCGGGCCGCCAGGTGCTCGCGATGCTCAACCAGACGCTGGTGTCGGCGGTGGACCCGGCGTTCGAGGACCCCGCCAAGTTCGTCGGGCAGGTCTACACGCACGAGGAGGCCGTCCGGCTCGCCCGCGAGTTCGGCTGGACGGTCAAGCCGGACGGCGACCACTGGCGGCGCGTCGTCCCCTCGCCCCGGCCGCAGCGCGTCATCGAGACGCGGCTGATCCACCAGCTCGTCCGGGGCGGGACGGTCGTGGTGTGCGCGGGCGGCGGCGGGGTTCCGGTCTTCCGCAACGACGTCGGCCAGCTCGAAGGCGTCGAGGCCGTCATCGACAAGGACCTGACGGCGGCCGTCCTCGCCGAGGCGCTGGAGGCCGACGCGTTCCTCATCCTCACCGACGTCCCGCGCGTCCTGCGCGGCTACGGGACGCCGGAGGAGGAGGAGATCAAGCACACGACCCCGCACGAGCTGCGGTCCGAGCAGTTCCCCGCCGGGTCGATGGGGCCGAAGGTCGAGGCGGCGGCCGGGTTCGTGGAGCGCACCGGCGACATGGCGGCGATCGGCCGGCTCGACCAGTGCGTCCAGATTTTGGACGGCACGGCGGGCACGATCGTCACGCCCAACGCCACCTGGCCCCTGGCGAGCACGCTCTGAGCGGCGTGCGGGCGCTGCTGCGCAGCCTCGTCCGGACGAAACCGGTGGACCGGCTCGTCCGGGAGAGCGGCGCGGGCGAGGGCGGCGAGCTGAAGCGGACCATGAGCCCGCTCCAGCTCACGCTGTTCAGCGTCGGCGCGACGCTCGGCACCGGCATCTTCGTCGTGCTCGGGGAGGCGGTGCCGCTCGCCGGCCCGGCCGTCGTCGTGGCGTTCCTGCTGGCGGCCGTCACCGCGCTGTTCTCCGCGCTGTCCTACGCCGAGCTGGCCGGGACGATCCCGCTGTCGGGCTCGTCCTACTCCTACTCCTACGCGACGCTCGGCGAGCTGGTCGCGTGGGTGTCGGGCTGGTGCCTGATGCTGGAGTACGCGGTGTCGGTCTCGGCGGTCGCGGTCGGCTGGGGCCAGTACCTCAACGACCTGTTCGACCAGGGGTTCGGGTACACGCTCCCGGCGGCGATCAGCAGCCCGCCGGGCGAGGGCGGGTTGGTCAACGTCCCGGCGGTGGTGATCGTCGTGCTGTCGGCGCTCCTGCTGCTGCGCGGGACGTCCGAGAGCGCGACCGTCAACGTCGTCATGGTGTTCCTGAAGACCGGCGTGCTGCTGTTTTTCTGCGCGGTCGCGTTCACGGCGTTCCGGTCCGGCAACGTGAAGCCGTTCGCGCCGCTGGGGTTCGCCGGGGTCAGCGCGGCCGGGTCGAAGGTGTTCTTCTCCTACATCGGCTTCGACGCGGCGTCCACGGCCGGGGAGGAGGCGCGCAACCCCCGGCGCGACCTGCCGCTCGCGATCGTCGCGTCGCTGGCGATCGTCACTGCGCTGTACGTGCTGGTCGCGCTGGCGGCCGTGGGCGCGATGCCGCTGAGCGCATTCAAGGAGAGCGGCGGCGAGGCGTCGCTGGCGACCGTGCTGGAACGCGCCACCCACGCGACCTGGCCGTCGGTCGTCCTGTCGCTCGGCGCGGTGATCGCCATCGCCAGCGTCGTCCTGACGGTCATGTACGGGCAGACGCGCATCCTGTTCGCGATGTCGCGGGACGGGCTCATCCCGCCGATCTTCCAGCGCGTCCACCCGCGCAGCCGGGTGCCCGTCGCCAACACCGTGATCGTCGCCGGGTTCATCGCCGTGCTCGGCGCGGCCGTCCCGCTCGGCCGGCTCACCGACGCGACCAGCATCGGCACGCTGTTCGCGTTCGCGATGGTCAACGTCGGCGTGATCGTGCTGCGCCGGACGCGCCCGGACATGCCGCGCGGCTTCCGCACGCCGTTCTTCCCCGTCACGCCGCTGCTCGGCGTCGCGTTCTGCGGCTACCTGATGGTGAAGCTCAGCGGCGTCACCTGGGTCGTGTTCTCGCTCTGGACGCTCGGCGGGCTCGTCGCCTACTTCCTCTACGGCCGCCGCCACTCCCGCCTGAACAGCGACCCCGGAGGCACGCCATGACCCCGGCGCCCGTCCTCGCCGGCTACACCGCCGACGAGCGCGGCGACGACGCGCTCGCCCTCGCCGACCTGTACGCCCGCGCGACCGGGGCGCGGCTGACCGTCGCGAACGTCCGGCCGCCCGGCTGGCCCGCGCGCGGCCCCGGCTCGGTCGACGCCGAATGGACGGCCTACCTGCGCGAACACTCCGCCGAAGTGCTCGACCGGGCCGCCGGGCAGCTCGGCGAGCGCGCCGACACCGGCTACGTCTCCCACCCGCACCGGGGCAGCGGCCGGGGCCTGGCCGAGGCGGCCCGCGCCGCCGGGGCCGGGCTGATCGTCATCGGGTCCGCGCCGGGCGGCCGGCGCGGCGGCGTCGCCGTCGGCAGCACCGCCGACCAGCTCCTGCACGGCGCGCCCGTGCCCGTCCTGCTGGCCCCGCTCGGCTTCGCCGACGCCCCGCCGCCCCGGCTGGAGCGGCTGACCGTCGCCTACCGCCGGGGCCGGGAGGACCCGCTGCCCGGCGCGGCCCGCCTGGCCGCCGCGCTGGACGCGCCCGTCCGGCTGGTCTCGCTCGTGCCGCGCCCGGCGGGGCTGCCCGCCCGGTTCCGGCGGGGCGCCGAGGACGTCGTCGCCCGCGCGCTCGCCGCGGCCGAGGAGGACCTGGCCGACGCGGCCGCCCGGCTGCGCGACCGGCTCCCCGCCGGCCTCGCGATCACGACGGAGGCGGCCGAGGGCGCCGGGATCGGCGCGGCCCTGCGCTCGCTCGTCCTGCTTCCCGGGGAACTGCTGGCCTGCCAGTCGAGCCACGACGGACCCATCCGTAAGGTGTTCCTCGGCGAAAGCTCCGGAAAAATCGTGCGCGCCGCCTCCTGCCCCATCGTCGTGCTGCCGCGCGGAAGCCTTCCGGAATGACCGGTGCCACGGCCCTTTCCGCCTTATTAGGTAAGGCTTACCTGCGTGAGGGACGACATCGGACGTTCCGTTGGTGGCCGGGAAGCAATTAGGGCACACTGACGTTGTGAAAAACGTGAGCGAGGAGACGAACGCCGGAACCGCGGACGCGCGGCCCGTCGGCGCGCCGTCGGGCCAGCGGGAGCGCGACACGCGCGCCCGCGTCGCCCGGCACATCCTCGAACACGGGCCGATCACGGCGTCCGCGCTCGGCGAGCTGATGGGCCTGACGCCCGCGGCCGTCCGCCGGCACCTGGACGCCCTGCTCGCCGAGGGCATGATCGAGATCCGCCGGGCGCGACCGCAGTCGCGGCGCGGCCGGGGCCGTCCGGCCAAGTGGTTCGCGATCACCGAGTCCGGCCGGAGCGCCTTCGTCCACGCCTACGACGACCTCGCGACCAGCGCGCTGCGGTTCCTCGCCGAGACGGCGGGGGAGCGCGCGGTGGCCGAGTTCGCCCGGCGCCAGATCGGCGAGCTGGAACGCCGGCACCGTCCCGCCGTCCAGGCCGCCCCGCCGCACCAGCGGGTCCGCAGGCTGGCCGAGGCGCTGTCGGGCGACGGCTACGCCGCCGCCGCGGGCAAGGCGCCGCCGCCGGGCGGCGGCGAGCAACTGTGCCAGCACCACTGCCCGGTCGCGCACGTCGCGGCCGAGTTCCCGCAGCTCTGCGAGGCCGAGACCGAGGCGTTCAGCCGGATGCTCGGCACCCCGGTGCAGCGGCTCGCGACGATCGCCCACGGCGACGGCATCTGCACGACCCACGTCAGCCCGCGTTCCCTGTGCGCAGGGAACGGCGCCGACGCGACCACGACCGACGAGGAGTCCGGGAGGACCTCCCTATGACGACGGCTGCCCACCCTGAGCTGGAAGGGCTCGACCGGTACAAGTTCGGCTGGGCCGACACCGACACCGCCGGCGCGTCCGCCCGCCGCGGCCTGAACGAGGACGTCGTCCGCGACATCTCGGGCAAGAAGGGCGAGCCGGACTGGATGCTCGACCTGCGCCTCAAGGGCCTCCGGCTGTTCGACAAGAAGCCGATGCCGAGCTGGGGATCGGACCTGTCGGACATCGACTTCGACAACATCAAGTACTTCGTCCGCTCCACCGAGAAGCAGGCGGCCTCCTGGGAGGAACTGCCGGAGGACATCAAGAACACCTACGACAAGCTCGGCATCCCCGAGGCGGAGAAGCAGCGCCTCGTCGCCGGCGTCGCCGCCCAGTACGAGTCCGAGGTCGTCTACCACAAGATCCGTGACGACCTGGAGGAGAAGGGCGTCATCTTCGTCGACACCGACACCGGCCTCCGCGAGCACCCGGAGATCTTCCAGGAGTACTTCGGCTCGGTGATCCCGGTCGGCGACAACAAGTTCGCCGC
Organism: Actinomadura rubteroloni; assembly: GCF_002911665.1. NCBI lineage: Bacteria > Bacillati > Actinomycetota > Actinomycetes > Streptosporangiales > Thermomonosporaceae > Actinomadura > Actinomadura rubteroloni. The sequence continues at coordinate 125,417 of NZ_MTBP01000006.1, read as the reverse complement.
GCTGAACACGGCGGTGTGGTCGGGCGGGTCGTTCATCTACGTCCCGCCGGGCGTCCACGTCGAGATCCCGCTCCAGGCCTACTTCCGGATCAACACCGAGAACATGGGCCAGTTCGAGCGGACGCTGATCATCGCCGACGAGGGCTCCTACGTCCACTACGTCGAAGGTTGTACCGCTCCGATCTACAAGTCGGACTCGCTGCACTCGGCCGTGGTCGAAATCGTCGTGAAGAAGGACGCCCGCGTCCGCTACACGACGATCCAGAACTGGTCGAACAACGTCTACAACCTCGTCACCAAGCGCGCCGTCGCCTACGAGGGCGCGACGATGGAGTGGGTCGACGGCAACATCGGCTCCAAGGTCACGATGAAGTACCCCGCCGTCTACCTGCTCGGCGAGCACGCCAAGGGCGAGACGCTGTCGATCGCGTTCGCCGGCGAGGGCCAGCACCAGGACGCGGGCGCCAAGATGGTCCACGCCGCGCCGAACACCTCCAGCAGCGTCGTGTCCAAGTCGGTGGCGCGCGGCGGCGGCCGGACGTCCTACCGCGGGCTCGTCCAGATCCAGGAGGGCGCGGCGCACAGCAAGGCCACGGTCAAGTGCGACGCGCTGCTCGTGGACCAGATCAGCCGGTCCGACACCTACCCCTACGTGGACGTCCGCGAGGACGACGCCGAGATGGGGCACGAGGCCACGGTCTCCAAGGTGTCCGACGACCAGCTCTTCTACCTGATGAGCCGCGGCCTCAGCGAGGACGAGGCCATGGCGATGATCGTCCGCGGGTTCGTGGAGCCGATCGCGCGCGAGCTGCCGATGGAGTACGCGCTCGAACTGAACCGCCTGATCGAGCTGCAGATGGAAGGGGCCGTCGGCTGATGGGTCTGGAACAGCGGCCCGTCTCGACACTGCACGAGCGGGCGTCCTTCGACGTCGCCGACTTCGAGGTCCCGACCGGACGCGAGGAGGAGTGGCGGTTCACCCCGCTGCGCCGCCTGCGCGGCCTGCACAACGGGGCCGCCGAAGCGCACGGCAAGGTCATCGCCGAGGCCGTCGCGGCGGCCGGCGCGACCGTGGAGACGGTCGGCCGCGAGGACCCGCGCCTCGGCCGCTCGTTCGTCCCGGGCGACCGGGTCAGCGCGCAGGCGTGGGCGTCGTTCGCCCAGGCCACGATCGTGACCGTCCCGAAGGAGACCGAGCTGACCGAGCCGGTCGTCCTGCGCCTGCGCGGCGAGGACGCCTCGGCCGCGTCGTTCGGGCACACCGCCGTCGTGCTGGAGCCGTTCGCGCGGGCCACCGTCGTGCTGGAGCACCGCGGCTCGGCGACCTACGCCGACAACGTCGAGTTCGTCGTCGGCGACGGCGCCTCGCTGTCGGTGATCGGCCTCCAGGACTGGGACGACGACACCGTCCACGTGTCCTACCAGCACGCGCGGCTCGGCCGGGACGCCCGGTTCGTCTCGCACAACGTCACGCTCGGCGGCGACCTCGTGCGGATCTCCCCGTCGGTCGTCTACGACGGCCCCGGCGGGGACGCCGAGCTGTACGGCGTCTACTTCGCCGACGGCGGCCAGCACCTGGAGCACCGGCTGTTCGTGGACCACGACCGGCCGCGCTGCCGCAGCCGCGTCGACTACCGGGGCGCGCTGCAGGACGCCGACGCGCACGCCGTGTGGATCGGGGACGTCGTGATCCGCGCGGAGGCCGAGGGCACCGACACCTACGAGCTGAACCGCAACCTCGTCCTCACCGACGGGACCCGCGTCGACTCGGTGCCGAACCTCGAGATCCTGACCGGCGAGGTCGTCGGGGCGGGGCACGCCTCGGCGTCCGGCCGCCTGGACGACGAGCACCTGTTCTACCTCCAGGCGCGCGGCATCCCCGCCGACGAGGCCCGCCGCATGGTGGTCCGCGGGTTCCTCGGGCAGCTCGTGGAGCGCATCGAGGTCCCCGAGGTCCGCGCGAAGGTCGAGGAAGCGATCGAGGCGGAGCTGGACCGATGAGCTTCGTGAAGGTCTGCCCGCTGGCGGAGGTCCCGGCCGACGGCGCGCTCGCGGTCGAGATCGGCGGCACGCCCGTCGCGGTCGTCCGCGCCGGCGACGACGTGTTCGCCGTGAACGACATCTGCTCGCACGCCGAGGTCTCCTTGTCCGAGGGCGAGGTCTACAACGGCACGATCGAGTGCTGGCTGCACGGATCGTGCTTCGACCTGCGCACCGGCAAGCCCACCAACCCGCCGGCGACCCAGCCGGTGGCCACGTACCGCGTGAAGGTCGAGGACGGCGACGTGTACGTCGCGCTCGGCTCCGACGACTGATCCACGAAGAGAGCGCACACAGTTATGGCCACGCTTGAGATCCGCGACCTCCACGTCTCCGTCGGGGAAGGCGCCGAAGGCGCGAAGGAGATCCTGCGCGGGGTCGACCTGACCATCCGGGCCGGCGAGACCCACGCGATCATGGGGCCCAACGGGTCCGGGAAGTCCACGCTCGCCTACGCCATCTCGGGGCACCCGAAGTACACGGTGACCTCCGGGAGCGTGACGCTGGACGGCGAGGACGTCCTCGCGATGAGCGTGGACGAGCGCGCCCGCGCCGGGCTGTTCCTCGCGATGCAGTACCCGGTCGAGGTGCCGGGGGTGTCGGTGTCGAACTTCCTGCGCTCGGCCGTCACCGCCGTGCGCGGCGAGGCGCCGAAGCTGCGCGACTTCACCAAGGAGATGAAGGGCGCGATGGACGCGCTGTCCATCGACCCGGCGTTCGCCCAGCGCAGCCTGAACGAGGGCTTCTCCGGCGGTGAGAAGAAGCGCCACGAGATCCTGCAGCTCGAAATGCTGAAGCCGCGGATCGCGGTGCTGGACGAGACCGACTCCGGCCTCGACGTGGACGCGCTGAAGGTCGTGTCCGAGGGCGTGAACCGGTTCGGCGCGGGCGGCGACACCGGCGTCCTGCTCATCACCCACTACACGCGGATCCTGCGGTACGTGAAGCCGGACTTCGTCCACGTCTTCGCGGGCGGCCGGGTCGTCGCGGCGGGCGGCCCCGAGCTGGCCGACGTGCTGGAGAACGAGGGCTACGAGAAGTACGTCAAGGCGGGCGCGTCGTCATGACCGGGACCACCCAGGACGCGGGGCTGCTCCCCGCCGAGCTGAAGAAGGACTTCCCGCTCCTGCAGCGCACGGTCCGCGGCGGGCGTCCGCTCGTCTACCTGGACTCGGGCGCGACGTCGCAGAAGCCCGCCGCCGTGCTGGACGCCGAACGCGAGTTCTACGAGCGGCACAACGCGGCCGTCCACCGGGGCGCGCACCTGCTCGGCGAGGAGGCCACCGACGCGTTCGAGGGCGCCCGCGCCACGATCGCGACGTTCATCGGCGCGGTCCCCGGCGAGATCGTCTTCACGCGCAACGCGACCGAGGCGCTGAACCTCGTCGCGTACTCGATGAGCAACGCCGCGACGTCCGGCCCGGAGGCCGAGCGGTTCCGGCTCGGCCCCGGCGACGAGGTCGTCGTCACCGAGATGGAGCACCACGCCAACCTGGTGCCGTGGCAGCAGCTCTGCCGCCGCACCGGGGCGACGCTGCGCTGGTTCGGCCTCACCGACGACGGCCGGCTCGACCTGGACGACCTCGACGGGCTCGTCAACGAGCGGACCCGGCTGGTCGCGCTGACCCACCAGTCCAACGTCCTCGGGACGATCACGCCGGTCGAGGCCATCGCCGCCCGCGCCCACGCCGTCGGCGCGCTCGTCGTGGTGGACGCGGCGCAGTCCGTCCCGCACATGCCGGTGGACGTCACCGCGCTCGGCGCCGACCTGCTCGCCTTCTCCGGCCACAAGATGCTCGGCCCGACCGGCATCGGCGTCCTGTGGGGCCGCCGGGAACTGCTGGAGGCGATGCCGCCGTTCATCACCGGCGGCTCGATGATCGAGGTCGTGCGGATGGAGGAGTCGACGTTCCTGCCGCCGCCGCAGCGGTTCGAGGCCGGGTCGCCGAACGTCGCGCAGGCCGTCGGGCTCGGCGCGGCCTGCGACTACCTGTCCGAACTCGGGATGGACCGCGTCCACGCGCACGAGGAGATCCTGCTCGGGTACGCGCTGGAGCGCCTCGGCGAGATCCCGGGCGTGCGGATCGTCGGCCCGGGGACGGTCGAGTCGCGCGGCGGCGCGGTGTCGTTCGTCGTGGACGACATCCACCCGCACGACGTGGGCCAGGTGCTGGACGAACTGGGCGTCGAGGTCCGGGTCGGGCACCACTGCGCGGCGCCGATCTGCCGCCGGTACGGCATCCCGGCCACGACGCGCGCGAGCCTGTACGTCTACAACACCCTGGCCGACGTCGACGCGTTGGCCGACGGGGTGCGGCACGCCCAGAAGTTCTTCGGAACAGCCTGAGCCCCGCGCCGGTTGTCCCCCCGGAGGGACAGGGAAAGGAAGCCATGCAGCTAGAGGCGATGTACCAGGAGGTCATCCTCGACCACTACCGCAACCCCCAGAACAAGGGGCTGCGGGAGCCGTTCGAGGGCGAGGCGCACCACGTCAACCCGACGTGCGGCGACGAGGCGACGGTGCGCGTCCACCTGACCGGGGACGGCCCGGACGCGGTCGTCGCCGACGTCTCCTACGACGCGATGGGCTGCTCGATCAGCCAGGCCAGCGTGTCGGTCCTGACCGACCTGGTCATCGGCAAGTCCGTGAAGGACGCGCTGGCGATCGGCGACGCGTTCCTGGAGCTGATGCAGTCCCAGGGCAAGATCGAGCCGGACGAGGCCGTCCTGGAGGACGCCGTCGCCTTCGTCGGCGTGTCGAAGTACCCCGCGCGCGTGAAGTGCGCCCTGCTGGGCTGGATGACCTGGAAGGACGCGACCGCGCGCGCTCTTGGAGAGGCATCATGACCGACGACACCGCGGCCGAGGCCGCCCCGACCGAGGCCGTCCCCACCACGGGTGTGGACGCGCTCGCCGACGCCTCCCCCGAGGAGGAGGTGCTGGAGGCCCTGAAGGACGTGGTCGACCCCGAACTCGGCATCAACGTGGTCGATCTCGGGCTCGTCTACGGCGTCGACCTCAGCGACGGCGTCGCCACGCTCGACATGACGCTGACCAGCGCGGCGTGCCCGCTGACCGACGTCATCGAGGACCAGGCGCACAGCGCGCTGGCGGACCTGGTCTCCGACGTCAAGATCAACTGGGTGTGGCTGCCGCCGTGGGGCCCCGACAAGATCAGCGACGACGGCCGCGACCAGCTCAGGGCGCTCGGCTTCAACGTCTGACCGGTCCCGGGTCCCGCCGCGCGCGGGACCCGGGGCTCACAGCGCCCGGCCCGCCACCAGCGCCGAGAACGCGTAGGTGGCGCCCGCGATGAGCGCCAGCCACGCGAACGGCGTGACGTCCGCGCCGCGCAGCGCCTGCACGACGAGCGTCCCGACGATCGCGGCGGTCAGCACGTCGCCGGTCATCGCGGCCGAGCGCAGGTGCGCCCGCGCCCGGTGCCCGCTGCCGAACGCCTCGCTGAGCGGCAGTGCGGGCTCGTGCCGCCGGTAGCCGAGATGCGCGGCGTACCCGGCGAGCACCGCGAGCGCGACCAGGCCGGTCCGCCCGCGCCCGTCCAGGGCCAGGACGGCGCCCACCACCGCCCCGGCGGCGAGGACGAGGCCGGGGACCAGCCACCGGCTGAGACTGCGGCGTTCCGACGCGATCCACATGACCGACATCTTCCCCGATCGCGGATCACGCGGCGCGGGCAACGCGCCGGGCTCAGCCCGCCAGCACGCGGAACGGCGTCCCGACCGGGTCGCGGACGTCGGCGACGCGGCCGTAGGGGGAGTCCCACGGGTTGCCGGCGATGCCGCCCTCGTCCCGGACGACCGCGACGGCCCGGTCCGCGTCCTCCACCCCGAAGTAGGTCAGCCAGGACGTCGCGGGCGTGTCGGGCATGCCGTGGATTCCGCCGATGATGTGCCCGTCCGGCCGGGCGAGGGTCGTGTAGTCGAGGTCGTCGCTCGCCGGGAGCTGCTCGGCGTCGTGGTCGAACACGCTCGCGTAGAACCGCCGGGCGGCGCCCGGGTCGGCGGTGACCAGCTCGTTCCAGACGAGCGACCCGGGCTCGTTGACGAGTTCGGCCCCGGTGTGCGCGCGGCCCTCCCACAGCCCGAACCGCCCGCCCGCCGTGTCCTGGACGATCGCCATCCGGCCCTGGTCCATGACGTCGTCGGCGGGGACGGGCACCGAGCCGCCCGCGTCGGTCACTCGCCGGACGGTCGCGTCGCAGTCCTCGGCGGCGAAGTAGACCGTCCACCCGGGCACGCCGTCGTCGCCTTCCACCGGGCCCGGCATGATCGCGGCGACCTGACGGCCGTCCTTGCGGCACAGCGTGTAGTGGCCCGCCTCGGGGCCGAGTTCCTCGTAGTCCCAGCCGAGCAGGGCCGAGTAGAACTGCCGGGTCCTCGCGGGGTCGCTGGTGGTGAGGTCGAGCCAGTCCGGAGTCCCGGCGGGCGCGTTTCCGGTCAGATGGGTCATCGGTGCCTCCTCGCCGCCGGACGGTCCGGCGGTCGCGCCCCCTCCTGCCCGCCGGCCGCCCCGCGCACGCGCCCGACCTGGACCGGGACGACGTCGGAACGCCCGAGGCGGGCGCCTCCGCGCACGCGTGCGCGCCGCGCGGGCACGTCCCGTACACTTGATCGGGTGGTCGTGCTCCCGCCCTGACAGCCCCCGGGCGCGCCGCGGACCCCCCGCAGGCGAGCCGTTCCGTGCCGTCCGCCGAGCCTTCCGTCAGGGGAGCCCTGAGTCACTGTGATCATCGCCAACGACATCGAGCTGCGCGCCGGGTCCCGGCTGCTGCTGGAGGGCGTCACCTTCCGCGTCAACCCCGGCGACCGGGTCGGCCTGGTCGGCCGCAACGGCGCGGGCAAGACGACCCTCACCAAGGTGCTGGCGGGCGAGGCGCAGCCCGCCGGCGGGTCGGTGACGTCCTCGGGCGCCATCGGCTACCTCCCGCAGGACCCGCGCGGCGTGGACCTCTCCGAGCTGGCCCGGGACCGCATCCTGTCGGCGCGCGGCCTGGACGAGGTGATCCGCCAGCTCCGCGCCGCCGAGGAGGCGATGGCCACCGCGACCGGCGACGCGCGGGACAAGGCCGTCCGCAAGTACGGCCGCCTGGAGGACCGGCTGCACGTCCTCGGCGGCTACTCCGCCGAGGCCGAGGCCGCGTCGATCGCGTCCAGCCTCGGCCTGCCCGACCGCGTGCTCGGCCAGCCGCTCGGCACCCTGTCGGGCGGGCAGCGCCGCCGCGTCGAGCTGGCGCGGATCCTGTTCTCCGGCGCGGACACGCTGCTGCTGGACGAGCCCACCAACCACCTCGACGCCGACTCGATCGTGTGGCTGCGCGACTTCCTGAAGTCCCACCAGGGCGGCCTCGTGGTGATCAGCCACGACGTGGACCTGCTGGGCGTCGTCGTCAACCGCGTGTTCCACCTGGACGCCAACCGCAGCGTCATCGACCTCTACAACGTCGGCTGGAAGAAGTACCTGGAGCAGCGCGAGACCGACGAGCGCCGCCGCAAGCGCGAGACGGCCAACGCCCAGCGGCAGGCCGCGACGCTGCTGTCGCAGGCCGACAAGATGCGCGCGAAGGCGACCAAGGCCAAGGCCGCGCAGCAGATGGACCGCCGCGCCCGCCAGCTCCTCGCCGGGGTGGAGGGCGAGCGGCAGGCCGACAAGGTCGCCAAGATCCGCTTCCCGGACCCGGCGCCGTGCGGGAAGACGCCGCTCACCGCCGAGGGGCTGTCCAAGTCCTACGGCTCGCTGGAGATCTTCACCGACGTCGACCTCGCCATCGACCGGGGCAGCCGCGTCGTCGTCCTCGGCCTCAACGGCGCGGGCAAGACGACGCTGCTGCGGATGCTCGCGGGCGTCGACAAGCCCGACACCGGAGCGGTCATGGCCGGGCACGGCGCGCGGATCGGCTACTACGCGCAGGAGCACGAGACCCTGGACGTGGCCCGCTCGGTCTTGGAGAACATGCAGTCGGCCGCGCCCGACCTCGCTCCGGTCGAGGTCCGCAAGATCCTCGGCTCGTTCCTGTTCTCCGGCGACGACGTCGACAAGCCCGCGGGCGTCCTGTCGGGCGGGGAGAAGACCCGGCTCGCGCTGGCGATGCTCGTGGTGTCCAGCGCGAACGTCCTGCTCCTGGACGAGCCGACCAACAACCTCGATCCGGCCAGCCGCGCGGAGATCCTCGCCGCGCTGCGGACGTTCGCCGGCGCGATCGTCCTCGTCACCCACGACGAGGGCGCGGTCGACGCGCTGGCGCCGGAAAGAGTGATTTTGCTGCCCGATGGTGTGGAAGACATCTGGAGTGACGAGTTCGCCGATCTGGTGGCACTCGCGTGACCTGCACGGTGACTTCCGTCGATCTTTTATCTCCGAGTGGGTAGCCGAACGCGCGGGAATGACTGATCATGGCGGGGGATAACGCAGCGGTCACCACATCACTACGGGAGGTACTCGTGGCCGAGACCCTCAAGAAGGGCACCCGCGTGACCGGTGCCGAGCGCGACAAGCTGGCGACGGAGCTGAAGAAGAGGTACGACTCCGGCGAGAGCATCCGCGCCCTGGCAGCCGCCACCGGCCGCTCCTACGGCTTCATCCACCGGATCCTCACCGAGGCCGGCGTCAACCTGCGCGGTCGCGGCGGCGCGACGCGGGGCCGCAAGTCCTGACCCGGCGCCCGTCCCGGACGTGCCGCCCGCCCGCCTCGCCGCCGCGCCCGACCGAGTAGGGTTCGGTCGCGGCGGCGGCCGGGCGGACAGTCCCCCCGGACCCCGCCGCCGGACGGCGCCCGCGCGCGCCGCGCCGGTGACTGCTCCGAGGCGGAAGGGGAACACGATGGGGGACGCGCAGTACGCCGCGGGCCTGCCGGACGACGCCGCGCTGGCCGAGGCCGGGCTGCGGCTGGACGTCGACGGCGCCGTCGCGACCGTCACGCTGGACCGTCCCGAGCGCCGCAACGCGATGACGTTCGCGACCTGGCGCGCGCTCGCCGCGATCGGCCGCTCCCTGCCCGCCGACGTGCGCGTCGTCGTGCTGCGGGGGGAGGGGCCCTCGTTCTCGGCGGGCATCGACCTGTCGATGTTCTCCGGGGGCGGCGGCTTCCCGGCGGGCGAGGACGACCTGGACGCGTTCATCGCCGACCTCCAGGAGGGCTTCACCTGGCTGCGGCGCCCCGAGTTCGTCACCGTCGCGGCGGTCCACGGCCACGCGATCGGGGCGGGCTTCCAGCTCGCGCTGGGCTGCGACATCCGCGTCGTCGCCGACGACGTGAAGTTCTGCATGAAGGAGCCCGCGCTCGGGCTCGTCCCCGACCTGACCGGCACCAAGCCGCTGGTGGAGATCGTCGGGGTGAACCGGGCGCTGGAGCTGTGCCTGACGGCCCGGACGGTCGGCGCCGAGGAGGCCGCCCGGCTCGGCCTGGCGGAGATCACCGCGCCCGCCGGGGAACTGGACAAGGCCGTCGCCGACCTGGTGGCGTCGCTGCTCGCGGTGAACGCGGGCGCGGCGGTCGCGACCAAGCGGCTGCTGCTGGAGGCGCCCGGCAACGACCTGGCGGCGCAGTGCGCGGCCGAGCGGCGCGAGCAGGCCGGGCGGCTCCGCGAGATGTTCGGCGGCCTGCCCGGCTGATCACGGCGCGGCCCGGCCCGGATCCCCGATCAGGGGTCCGGGCCGTCCTGTTTTCAGCCGATAGCGGACTCAGGAAGGGCCGTCCGGGATCCGGCGTTGTCCCGAGCGCGAACAGATGCTTACTTGATTACGGCGCCGACGACGGCGCCCTTCGACCCCCGGGGAGGCCGCGGTGGGAATGCCGGGTACCGGCTGGCAGGTCATGGCGTCGTTCCGGAAGGACAGCTCGGTCACGCGCGAGCGGCTGAAGCCCGGCACCGTCCGGCGCATCGCGGGGTACGCGCGTCCCTACACCCGCGAACTGCTGATCTTCCTCGGGCTGAACGCGTTCGGCGCGCTGATCGTCGTCGCCAACCCGCTGCTGCTCAAGTCGATCATCGACCGGGGGATCGTCCCCGGCCACATGCACCTCGTCGTCTGGCTCGCGGTCGCGGTCGCCGGGCTCGCGCTGGTCGAGGCCGTCCTCGGGCTCGCCGAGCGCTGGTTCTCCGCGCGGATCGGCGAAGGACTGATCTACGACCTGCGCACCCAGGTCTTCGCGCACGTCCAGCGGCAGCCGGTCGCGTTCTTCATGCGCGCCCAGACCGGGTCGCTGGTCAGCCGCCTCAACTCCGACGTCATCGGCGCGCAGCGGGCCATCACCAGCACGCTGTCGTCGGTCGTCACCAACGTGATCAGCCTGGTGGTCGTGCTGATCACGATGCTGATCCTGTCCTGGCAGGTCACGCTGATCGCGCTGGCGCTGCTGCCGGTGTTCGTCCTGCCCGCCAAGTGGGTCGGCCGCAAGCTCCAGCGGATCAGCCGCGAGTCGATGCAGCTCGACGCCGAGATGAGCTCGCTCATGACCGAGCGGTTCAACGTGGCGGGCGCGATGCTCGCCAAGCTGTACGGACGGCCCGCCGAGGAGGAGGACCGGTTCTCCGGCCGCGCCGCGCGGGTCCGCGACATCGGCGTCGTCCAGGCCATGTACGGACGGGTGTTCTTCACCGCGCTCACGCTCGTCGCGTCGCTCGCGACCGCGATGGTCTACGGCGTCGGCGGCTCGCTCGTCGTGGACGGCGGCCTCCAGCTCGGCACGCTCGTCGCGCTCGCGACCCTGCTCACCCGGATGTACGGGCCGCTGACGGCGCTGTCCAACGTCCACGTGGACGTGATGACCGCGCTCGTCAGCTTCGACCGGGTCTTCGAGGTGCTGGACCTGAAGCCGCTCATCGACGACCGTCCCGGCGCGCGGGCGCTCCCGGCGGCGCGGCAGGCCCCGGCGGTGGAGTTCGACCACGTCCGGTTCCGCTACCCGGGGGCCGACGAGATCTCGCTCGCGTCGCTGGAGTCGATCGCGCGCGGCGACACGTCGCCGGGCCGCGAGGTGCTGCACGACGTCCACTTCACCGCCGAGCCGGGGCAGATGGTCGCGCTCGTCGGGCCGTCCGGCGCGGGCAAGTCCACGATCACGCACCTGGTGTCGCGGATGTACGACGCGACCGGCGGGTCGGTGCGGGTCGGCGGCACGGACGTCCGGGACGTCACGCTGGAGTCGCTGCGCTCGACCGTCGGCGTCGTCAGCCAGGACGCGCATCTCTTCCACGACACGATCGGGGAGAACATGCGCTACGCCGCGCCGGGCGCCACCGACGCGGAGATCCTCGCCGCGCTGGACGCCGCGCACGTCGGGGACCTCATCGCCGCGATGCCCGACGGGCTCGACACGGTCGTCGGGGACCGCGGCTACCGGCTGTCGGGCGGCGAGAAGCAGCGGCTGGCGATCGCGCGGCTGCTGCTCAAGGCGCCGTCGGTGGTCGTCCTGGACGAGGCCACCGCCCACCTGGACTCGGAGTCGGAGGCGGCGGTGCAGCGGGCGCTGCAGACCGCGCTCGCCGGCCGGACGTCGCTGGTGATCGCGCACCGGCTCTCGACCGTCCGCGAGGCCGACCAGATCCTCGTGATCGACGGCGGCCGGATCGTGGAGCACGGACGGCACGAGGAACTGCTCCTGGAGGGCGGCCTCTACGCCGAGCTGTACCGCACCCAGTTCGCCCGCCAGGGCGAGACCGCGCCGTCCCTCGCCGCCGACTGACGCGCCCGCTACGATGTGAGGCTCGTCACGCCGCCGTGTGGCGCCGCCGCCCCCGGGCAGGGGGCGGAGGCGCAGGTCGGCCGCTCTTCCCGCCGTCGCGGGACGCCGGTCACCCCGGCGACACCCGGGGACGGCACCGTGGCGGGGAGGGGAGAGACCGGCGGGCCGCGTCCCGGGGACGCGCCGGTGCGGGCGCTCCCGGACCGCGAGGAGGGAGTGCCATGCGCATGCCGATCCGCCCCGACCGGGCCATCAGGACCGGACCGGGCCGCTACACCGTGCTGCTCGTCGGACTCGGCGCCGCGGGCGTCGCCATCGGCTGGCTCGGCCCGGACATGGCCGACCGCGCCGCCGTCATCCGCCGTCGCTGAGCGCGTAGCCGAGGCGGGTCAGCTCCGTCTCGGCGACCCGCTCGACCTGGACGACCTGGCGCGGCGACAGCCGGTCGCGCCAGATCCCCGTCTCCGGCTCGGCCGCGCGGCGGTCGCGGGGCCGCACGAGGCCCGCGACGGTCCCGGTGGAGATGTCGGCCGCCAGGTAGGCCGACAGCGTCCGGGCGATCTCGGTCGGGCGCCGGACGAGGTCCTCGTAGCGCAGCGTGAGGAGCTGGTCCTCGGGCGTCTGCGCGCGGAGCCTCGCGCTCAGCCGGACCGCGCCGCGCCAGCGCAGCGCGCACTTCACGGCGGGCGCCGCCGACGGCCAGCGGTCGCGGTCCTCGACGTCCTCGACGCCGAGGAACGGGTTCGGGAACACCGTGTCGAGGTTCGCCAGGCCCGGCCGGAACCACGCCAGGCAGCGCTCGTCGCCGAGCATGTCGGCGACGACGTCGCGGCCGTCGCGGATCACCTGGACGAGTTGGGCGTCGGGGAAGGCGTCCAGCAGGACGTCCGCGCTGTAGAGCAGGTCGGGCGAGGCGTCGCCGAACCGCTCGACGCGCTGCGGCTCCACGCACGGGCCCGTCCGCTCGGCCTCCGCGCGGGACGCGCCCGCGCGCAGCCGCAGCCCGGCCAGCTCCCGGCACTCGGGCGGGCACTCCGCGCACGACCCCGCGGAGATCTGCCACGACTCGGCGTAGGCGTCGCGCAGCACGCGCGCGGCGCCCACGACCCGGTCGGCGGCGATCTGGGGACGGCGCGCGAACGCGTACGTGACGCGCAGGACGCTCGGGCGCCCGGACGTCAGATGGAACCCGGCGGAGCGCTTCACGGCACGGGCGACCAGGTCCGCACCCGAGTGGGGGGCGCCCAGGACGAACACCGGGCGGCGGACCTTCGTGCCGTGGATCACCAGGATGTGCGGCGTGGACCTCATATGACTTCCCAGTTTGTCATCCCGGTGGAGGTGCGCGCGGTTCCTGTGGTGTCCGCCCTCCGGGACATCGGGGGAGTACCCGGACGTACCGGGCCGTAGCCTGGATCTCATGGAGCTTCCCGCCGCCCTCGCCGCCGCGCTGCCGCGGGCGTCGGCGATCACCGTCCTCACCGGAGCGGGGATCAGCACCGACAGCGGCATCCCCGATTTCCGCGGCGCCGAGGGGCTCTGGACGCGGGACCCGAACGCCGCCGAGCGCGCCACGATCGGCGCCTACCTGTCCGATCCTGAGGTCCGCCGGGAGACGTGGCGGATGCGCCGCGACCACGCCGTGTGGGGCGCCGAGCCGAACGCCGGGCACCGCGCGCTGGCGGACCTGGAGCGGGCCGGACGGCTGCGCGCGCTCGTCACGCAGAACATCGACGGGCTGCACCGGCGGGCCGGGTCCGCCGCCGTCCTGGAGATCCACGGGACGATGCTGGAGGCCGAGTGCCTGGCCTGCGGGCTGCGGACGCCGATGCCGGACGTCCTCGCCCGCGTCGCCGCCGGGGAGGACGACCCGCCGTGCCCCGAGTGCGGCGGCGTCCAGAAGGCGGCGACGATCTCGTTCGGGCAGGCGCTGGACCAGGACGTGTTGGACGCCGCCGTCCGCGCCGCCCGCTCCTGTGACCTGTTCCTCGCCGTCGGGACGTCGCTGACCGTCCAGCCCGCCGCCGGGCTGTGCCTGGAGGCCGTGGAGCACGGAGCCGCGCTGATCGTCGTCAACGCCGCCGAGACGCCCTACGACCCGATCGCCGCCGCCGTCGTGCGCGAACCCATCGGAACCGCCCTGCCGGAGCTGGTCGCGGCGGTCCTCGCCCCGCCGTCCTGATCGTTGGCCCTTCGTGACCGGTGACCCCTTTCCCCGGCGGCCAACTCCTGCGATTCTCAGTAGGTCGCACGGGGAGGAGGGGTCGGGTTGGGACACGGGGGAGCCCGCCGGGGGGCGGGCGGGGACGGTTCCGTCCTGCCCTGGACACGCCGTGCCGGCCGCATCGCCGGCGCGTCCGCTTGGACCGCTCCGGGCTGCGGTCCAGCCCCCGAGGGAGGTCCCCGATGACCGGACGGCACGCGCGGCCCGAGCCGACCCACGACGGCACCCTGGACTCGCTGCTGCACCTCGTCGCCGAGAGCCTCGGCTACGCCTGCGCCACGTTCCCCGGCGACGTCGTGCAACTGGAGGGCACCGGGCCGGACGGCCGGTCCAACCGCCTCCACGTCAGCATGCGCACGCTGCGCCAGCTCGCCCGGCTCGTGCCGCGCGACGACTGGCCCGCACTCGTCTCCGACCACGTCACGACGATCGTCACGGCCATCGAGGAGCCGCTGGACCTCAGCGACTTCGACCTCGCCCAGCACCTGCTGCGCACCCGCATCTACCCGGCCGAGGCCGACAACGGCGTGCTGGCGGCGCGGCCGTTCGCGCCCGGTCTCATCGAGGTCGTCGTCGTGGACACGCCGACGACCGTCCGGACGGTCACGACCGACGAGATGGACGGCTGGCCGGTCTCGGGCGACGCGCTGTTCATGCTCGGCCGCGCCAACGTCCGCGCCGACGGGCCGCTGGAGCACGAGGAGCGCGACCTCGCGGGCGTGCGGGTGTCGGTCCTGCACGGCTGGACGTTCTACGCCGTCACGCACCTGGCGTGGCTGGAGGAGTACCTGCCGATGGGGTCGCGGGGCGCGCTGGTCATCGCGCCCAACCGGGGCCTGGTCGTCGCGCACCCGCTGCGTCCGGGCGGCCCGGACGTCCGCGCCCGGTACCGGGCCGCCGCGACGGCGGCGGCCGAGCTGCAGGCGCACGCGCACCGCGCCTACGAGGACGGCCCCGGCTCGCTCAGCCCGCACCTGTACTGGTGGCGCGGCGGCGAGCTGACGCTCCTGGAGACCCGGTACGAGGGCGACGCGCTCGTGCTCCCGCCGGACCTGGTGTCCGTGCTGACGTCGCACGCGGCCGAGCACTGACGCCCGTCGCCGCCCCCGCACCGCCGGGTCAGGGCGACTGCTGGATGTAATCGACGAGGTGCTCGCGCTCGCTCTCCAGCGCGTCGATGGCGCTCTTGACGACGTCGCCGATGCTGACGATGCCGGTGAGCCGCCCGTCCACCACGACGGGCAGGTGGCGGAAGCGGTGCTCGGTCATCGCGCGGCGCACGTCCTCGACGCGGTCGTCGGGGGAGCACGTGCGGACGTGCGCGGTCATGATCTCGGCGACGGTCACGCCGAGCAGCCCGGCGCCGCGCGCGTGCAGGTGGCGGACGACGTCGCGCTCGGACACGATGCCGTGGATCGCGGCGCCGTCGGCCGACACGACGGCGGCGCCGATGTTGTGCTCGGCGAGGACGGACAGCAGGTCGCGGACGGTGGTGGCGGGCGGCACGGTGGCGACGAGGTCGCCCTTCCTCCGCAGGATGTCCCGGATGCGCATGGGGGTCACACTCCGCATTTCCGTTGGGGCGGGTACGGACACGGTCGCATGGATTCGGGGAGCGGAAAAGGCCGTGGCGGGGAACTTGACGTGCGGTGACGGGCACCCCGCTCGCGAAGTGCTCCGACGTCGTCACGTACCGTGATGAATCGGCAGCCGAACCGTACGGAGGAACGACCGTGCCCGCACCCCGCATTGTGATCATCGGAGCCGGGTTCGCCGGCTACAGCGTCGCGCGCCGGCTGGAACGGACGCTCCGCCCGCACGCGGCCCAGATCCGCATCGTGTCGCCGTTCGGCTACACGCTCTACCAGCCGCTGCTGCCGCAGGTCGCGGCCGGCGTGCTGGACCCGCGCTCGATCGCCGGGCCGCTGCACCGGCTGCTGCGGCACACCCAGCTCGTCCCGGGCACCGCGAGCGGCGTGGACCTGCGCGCCCGGACGGTCGACGTCGACACCATCGACGGCCGCACGACCACCCTGCACTACGACCGTCTCGTCGTGTGCCCCGGCAGCGTCACCCGGACGTTCGACATCCCGGGCCTGCACGAGCACGGCCACGGCATGAAGAACCTCGCCGAGGCCGTCTACCTGCGCGACCACGTCGTCGCGCAACTGGAGCTGGCGAGCATCGCGCGCGACCCCGCCGAGCGGGCGGCGCGGTGCGGCTTCCTCGTCGTCGGCGGCGGCTACTCCGGCGTGGAGACGGCCGCGAACCTGCAACTGCTCACCGCGCAGGCCATGCGGCGCTTCCCCCGGCTGGACCCGGCGCTGCTGAGCTGGACGCTCGTGGACGTCGCCGACCGCCTCCTGCCCGAACTCGGCGGACGGCTCGGCGAGGTGGCGCGGCGCAAGCTCGGGGAGCGCGGCGTCGACATCCGGCTCGGCGTGAGCCTGGACCGGCTGACCGAGGACGAGGCCGTCCTCACCGACGGCCGCGTCCTGCCCTGCCGGACGGCGGTCTGGACGGCCGGGGTCAAGCCCGCGCCGTTCGTCGGCGCGATGGCGGCGCCGACCGAGCGCGGCCGGCTGATCGTCGGTGCGAACCTGGTCCTTGAGGGCCGTCCGGACGTGTTCGCGCTGGGCGACGCCGCCGCCGTCCCCGACCTGGCGAAGGGCAACGGCGCCGTCTGCCCGCCGACCGCGCAGCACGCGAGCCGCCAGGCGGAGGTGGCGGCGGACAACGTCGTCGCCTCACTGCGCGGCGCCGACCTCACCGAGTACCGCCACCGCGACCTCGGCCTGGTGGTGGACCTCGGCGGCGGTCAGGCGGTGGCCCGCCCGCTCGGCCTCGGCCTCACCGGCCTCCCGGCGCAGGCCGTCACGAGCGGCTACCACCTGCTGACCGTCCCGGGCCTGCGCGCCAAGGCCCGCGTCCTCAGCAACTGGACCCTGCACCGCCTCGGCGGCGACGACCTGATCCGCCTCGGCTTCCTCGACACCCGCACCGGAGCCCTCGCCGACCTCGAACACACCGCCTAGCCGAGGTTGAGGCGGGCCAGGCGGCGCATCGCGGCGGGCGAGACGCGGGCGAGGAGGTGGGCCAGGCGCGCCTCGGGGGTGACGGGCACCACCGCGCGGTCGCGGCGGACCGCGGCGACGATCTGCTCGGCGACGCGTTCGGGGCCGAAGCCGCGCAGCGCGTAGGCGCGGGACGCGCGGCGGCGGTCGGTCTCCTGGTCGGCGTCGCTGCGGCCGACGAAACGGGACGTCCGGGTGATGTTGGTGTTCACGATCCCCGGGCAGATCGCCGTGACGCCGATGCCGTCGCCGCGCAGCTCGGCGCGCAGGCACTCGGTCAGCATGAGGACGGCGGCCTTGCTCGTCGCGTAGGCGGGCAGCGTCCGCGACGGCGTGAAGGCCGCCGCCGACGACGTGTTGACGATGTGGCCGCCCTCGCCGCGCGCCTTCATCTGCGCCGCGAACAGCCGGGAGCCGTGGACGACGCCCCACAGGTTCACGTCGAGGACGCGTTTCCAGTCGTCCTCGGTGTGGTCGAGGAACGAGCCCGCCATGCCGATCCCGGCGTTGTTGACGACGACGTTGGGGACGCCGAGGTCGTGCTCGACGGCCTTGGCGAAGTCCTCCATCGCGGCGCGGTCGGACACGTCGACCTCGCGGGCGTGCGCGGCCGGGCCGAGCAGGCCCGCCAGCTCGGCGGTCCGGCGGGCGGCGGCGCCGTCGACGTCGGCCGCGACGACCTCGGCGCCGCGCTCGGCGAAGGCCAGCGCGGTCGCGCGGCCGATGCCGCTGCCCGCGCCGGTCACCACGACGAGCGCGCCCTCGAACGGACGCCGGTCCGCGCCGACCCGGGCGCGGCGGACGGCGCGCTCCTGCGCCGGGGCGAGCGGCGCGCCGGTGACGCGTCCGATGTGCTCGGCGATCCAGCGGGCGACGACGTCCGGACGGCTGCGCGGCACCCAGTGCCCGGCCGCGATCGTCCGCAGCGACAGGTCCGGGACGTGCGCGCCGAGCCCGCCGACGAGGTGCGGCGACACGAACCGGTCCCGCGTCGGGACGATCACCTGCGTCGGCACCGCGGTGCTCGGGTCGCGGGGCCGCAGGAGCCGCTCCGCCATGTTGGCGCGGTAGAGCCCGACCCCGGCCGAGCCGTCGCGCGGCAGCGTCCGGGCGGGATGGCCGGGACGCGGCGCGACGCCCTCGCCCGTCTCCAGCGCGCGGGCGAACGGCCGTCCGATCCCCGCGCGCCACAGCGCCTCGGGCACCAGCGGCGTCTGGAAGAACCCGATGTACCAGGACCGCAGGCCCTGCCCGGCGAGGCGCCGCAGGTTCCGGGGCGTGGGCCGGCGCAGCTTGCCGCGCGTCCAGCGGCCGACGTGGTCCAGGGACGGCCCGGAGATCGAGGTGAACGACGCGAACCGGTCCGGCATCGTCCGGACGGCCTCCCACGACTGGATCGACCCCCAGTCGTGCCCGACGAGGTGGACTTTGCGGTCGGGCGCGGCGGCGTCCAGCACGGCCCGCAGGTCCGCCATGAGGTAGGCGAAGGTGTAGCGGCGGCGTCCGTACGGCCGCGACGACGCGCCGGACCCGCGCACGTCGTACCGGACGACGTGGAACCGATCGACCAGCCGCGCCGCGACCTCGTCCCACACGGCGTGCGTGTCGGGGTAGCCGTGGACGAGCAGCACGGTCGGCAGGGCCGGGTCGCCCTGCTCGTAGACGGCGAGGTCGACGCCGTCGCCGCGCACGCGCCGGACCCGGACGTCCCCGGTGCTCACGACTCCGCCCGCGCGGCCCAGCGGCGGACGTGGGGCAGGTCGTCGTCGAGCCAGTACGCGTCGTCCTCGGTGACGACGAGCAGTTCCTCGAACTTCACGCCGACGCCCCGGAACCCGATGTGCGGCTCGACGGCCCACAGGCCCGGCGTCGGCGGATGCTGGGACTGCCGGGCGCCGTTCCACAGCGGCGACCGTCCGGCCAGGCGCTCCTTGACCAGCTCGCGCCCGATCGTCTGGAGGAACCGGACGCCGAACGGGAACGCGACGCCCTTCGGCAGCAGCCCGCCGATCACGCCGACCTGGTGCCCGATGACGCGCCCGGGGTACTTGCGGTGCCGGTTCTGGTAGCCCTGCCGGTCGATGAGGGCGTCCACCTCGGCGTAGATGTCGGCGAACCGGCGGCGCTCGCGGACGAGCCCGAGGATCAGCTCGCGGTGCGCGGCGAGGTCGGCGTCGACCTGCTCCCACACGCGGTTCTCGCCGAGGACGCCCGCGTACCCGATGTCGGCGCAGTAGCCGTCCCGGACGGGCGCGAAGTCGAGGATGTAGGGCATCCCCTCTTCCAGCCGGACGTTGGTCGGGAGGAACTGGGTCGGGATCCGGAAGCCCCGGAAGGCCGTCCGGTCGCCGAACCAGGCGAAGGGGACGTGCAGCCAGTCGTCCACGCCGTGGTCGAGCAGCCAGCGGCGCATGCGGCGGCACGCCTCGCGTTCGGTCACGCCGGGCTCCAGCGTGGCGGCGACCTCGTCGGCGCACTGGTAGCAGAGGCGCTGGATCTCGCGGAACCGGTCGAGTTCCGCGGCGTCGTCGGTACGGGCGAGCGCGACTTTATTGGACACGGTGTTAATTAACCGCCTGCACTGAACCAGGGTCAAGCCGTACGGTAAGTGACGCAGGCCACATTAACACCAAACCCGACAAAGCCGAGATGCGAACCTCGTCCCGTACCGACAAAACCAGCAGCCCCAGGAGCACCACGAGTGCCGAAAACCCGCACCTGCCCGCCGGAAAGACCTTTTAGTACGGGTCGTAGCCGGCGGACCGGGCGGCGGGCGAGCGGTGGATGTACTCCAGGGCCTTCGGCGTGGAGCAGATCTGCGACGGGTGGTGCGACGGCTTGAGGTAGATGGGCGCCTCGCCGAGCAGCAGCTTGAAGATCCCGGGCACGTGCCCCCGGCGCACCGACCGCCGGTAGGCGATCAGGACGCGCGGCAGCGAGACGCGCTTGACGGTCGGGTCCTGCTTGAGCAGGTACAGCGAGCCGCCGATCAGCGCCCAGTAGAGGAAGAACAGCGACACCACCCAGGCGAGGACGCGGGTCGGGTAGCGTCCGCCGAGCGCCTGGAAGACGTCGAACACGACGGACCGGTGCTCGACCTCCTCGGCGCCGTGCCAGCGCAGCAGGTCGAGCATGGTCGGGTCGATCCCGGCCTTGTCGAGCCGGTCGTCCTCCATGAGCCACTGGCCGAGGACGGCCGTGTAGTGCTCGATGGACGCGACGGCCGCCAGCTCGAACCGGAGGCGCCGCCGCCAGGCGCGCGGGTTCTTCTTCTTGAGCGCGGCCATCTGCGCGGGCCGGTCGGCGTTGCCCTTGGCCGCCGCCTCGGTGATCTTGCTGACGTCGATGCCGTTGGCGCTGAGGATCTGGTCGAGGACGCCCTGGTGCGAGCGGGCGTGCACCATCTCCTGCCCGATGAAGCCCTTGATCTCCTCCAGGAGCTGCTCGTCCTTGATGTAGGGACGGGCGTCCTTCACGCACTGGATGAACCACTTCTCGCCCTCGGGCAGGACGATGTGGAACGAGTTGATGATGTGCGTGGCGACCGGGTCGCCGGGGATCCAGTGCAGCGGCGTCTTCGTCCAGTCGAAGGAGACCCGGCGCGGCCGGATCGGAGGGTGCCGCTCGTCGATCGCGGACGCGGGGCTCTCGGGCGTCGACCTCGTCATTCTCACTCCTCACATCCGTACCGTGTCCGACGAAGGGTACAGACAAGACCTACCGCGCAGTACGGAGAGCGACCAATTAAATCGGACACAGTGCGCGGACGCGTGCGTTCTGTCCGCGGGTGACAAAGTCTCAGGTCGCGATGCGCCCGGCCCCGGTGTAGACGTTCATCGACTCGCCGCGCAGGAAGCCCACGAGCGTCAGCCCGGCGTCCTCGGCGAGGTCCACCGCGAGCGACGACGGCGCCGACACCGCCGCCAGCACGGGGATCCCGGCCTGCGCCGCCTTCTGCGTCAGCTCGAAGGACGCGCGCCCGCTCACCATGAGGATCCGTCCCGACAGCGGCAGCAGGCCGGCGCGCAGCGCCCAGCCGACGACCTTGTCGACGGCGTTGTGGCGGCCGACGTCCTCGCGGACGGCCAGCGGTTCCCCCGCCGCGTCGAACAGCCCGGCGGCGTGCAGCCCGCCCGTCCGGTCGAAGACGCGCTGCGCCGCGCGGAGCCGGTCGGGCAGGGACGCGAGGACGGCGGCGGTGACCGTGACGGGGTCGGCGGCGACGTCGTAGGGCCGCTCGGCCGCCAGCGCCTCGATGCTGGACTTGCCGCACACGCCGCACGCGCTCGTCGTCGTGAACGCCCGCGTCAGCGCCGCCTCGGGCGGGCGGACGCCGGGCGCGAGCACGACGTCCAGGGTGTTCTGCTCGGTCGTGTCGGCGCAGTACCGCAGCGCGGCGACGTCGCCGGGGCCGCCGATGATCCCCTCGGCGGCGAGGAAGCCCGTCACGAGGTCGAAGTCGGCGCCGGGCGTCCGCATCGTGATCGTCAGCGGACGTCCCGCCACGCGGATCTCCAGCGGCTCCTCGACGGCGAGCGTGTCGGGCCGCCGGCCGGCCGCTCCGGTGGTGCTCAGCCGCAGGACCGGCCTGCGCACGGTGATCCGCCCCATGAGGGCACGCTACCCCGGAACTCCGCGCGGACGCGGCGTCCGCCAGCCGTACCGCAGCGCGAGCAGCCGCAGCGCGAACGCCAGCGCCGCCGCCCCGGCCGTCACCGCGCCGCCGCCCGCCCCGAGCACCTGCGTCACCGCGACGACGGACGCGCCGAGCGCGGCGGGCAGCGCGTAGAGCTGCCGGTCGTACAGGACGGACGGGATCTGCCCGCTCAGCACGTCCCGCAGCACGCCGCCGCCGACGGCCGTGACGACGCCGAGCAGCACCGCGTGCGCCGGCGACAGCCCGTAGGCGAGGGCCTTCTCCGTCCCGGTCGCGCAGAACAGGCCGAGCCCGGCGGCGTCGAAGAACAGGACGGCGGGCAGCAGCCGCGTCACCTGCGGATGCCAGAAGAAGACGAGCGCGGACGCGGCGAGCGGCATCACGACGTACCCGACGCTGGTGAACGCCTTCGGCGGGACGGCCCCGATCGCGACGTCCCGCAGGATCCCGCCGCCGAGCGCGGTCGCCCCGGCGAGGACGGCCATCCCGACCAGGTCGAGCCGCTGCCGGACGGCCGTGAGCGCGCCCGACAGCGCGAACACGAAGATGCCCGCGAGGTCCAGCGCGGCGAGGACGCCCATGAAGACGATCATGCCCGGGAGCGGGCGCGCCGTCACCGCCGCCCGTCGATGTTCCAGTTCGCGACGATCGCGGCGAACGGCGGGATGACCATCGCGACGACGGCCATGACGACGGCGGCGGGCACCGAGAAGCGCCACACGACCGTCCAGGCCAGGACGAACAGGACCAGGCAGACGCCCATCATGATCCCGTACGCGACCTTGCGCCGTCTCATGCTTCCACCGTACGCGCTGGGAGATCGCCGCGAACCGCGCGGACACTGCGTGGGATCGGCCGGGGACGCTTCGATACGTTCGGGACTGAAACCGAATCGGACTTGGGAAGGACGCCTGGATGGATCTGTTCAGCCTCGCCGGGAAGACCGCGCTGGTCACCGGAGGAACCCGAGGGATCGGCCTGATGATCGCCCGCGGCCTGCTCCAGGCGGGTGCGGCGAAGGTCGTCATCAGCTCCCGGAAGGCCGAGGCGTGCGAGAAGGCCGCCGCCGAGCTGTCCCCGTACGGGACGGTGACGGCGATCCCCGCCGACGTCAGCACCGAGGCCGAGTGCGTGCGCCTCGCCGAGGCGGTGACGGCCGAGCTGGACGGCGGCGCGCTGCACGTGCTGGTCAACAACGCCGGGGCGACCTGGGGCGCGCCGCTGGAGGAGTTCCCGGCGGCGGCGTGGGACAAGGTCGTGGACCTCAACCTGAAGTCGCCGTTCTACCTCACCCGGGCGCTGCTGCCCGCGCTGCGCGCGGCGGCGGTCGAGGGCGACCCGGCGCGCGTGATCAACATCGGGTCGGTGGACGGCATCATGACGCCCGGCGAGCGCTACGCCTACACGACGAGCAAGGCCGGGGTGCACCAGCTCACCCGCGTCCTCGCCAAGGAGCTCGGGCCGCAGCAGATCACCGTGAACGCCGTCGCGCCCGGCCCGTTCGAGTCCAAGATGATGGCGGCGACGCTGGACGCGTTCGGCGAGATCATCAGCGAGACGGTGCCGCTGAAGCGCATCGGCCGTCCGGACGACATGGCGGGCGTCGCGGTGTTCCTGGCCAGCCGCGCCGGGTCGTACGTCAACGGCGCGGTCATCCCGGTGGACGGCGGGCTCACCACCCTGTGACGCGCGGGCCGCGGGGGACCGTCCTCCGCGGCTCACTCGAACAGCGAGTGGTGCTCGCCGCGCCGGCGCCGCCGGACCACCCGCCGGCCGACGACCACGACGTCGGCGAGCGCGACGGCGGCGATCACCGCCATCACGATCCCGAGCCAGGGCAGCCCGGCGGCGAAGCTCAGCACGGCGAGCGCGACGCTCGCGGCGAGGCCGAACGCGGCCAGCGCGAGCCGCAGGTTCAGCGGGCTGCGGCCCCACGGCGCGCCGCCGAGCGCGCTGCCGCGCTCCACCCCGTGCCGCCGTCCGTTCTCGGTGTCGCGCTCGGTCTTCATGGCGCCCCCCTGCCCGGTGCTATGGCGTGACATGCAGGAATTCGAGGCTTTCGCCGGAAGCGCATGATCGCCCGCTCGCGGGTACCAACCGGTCGTGACGGGACGACGGGACGCGGGAGCGCGTGTGCGGGGGGCGAGACGGGCCGTGGCGGTCGCGGCGACCGCCGCGCTCTGCTTCGCGCTGTACGTCGCGCTGATCTCCGAGATCGTCTGGCCGCAGCTCGTCGTGGCGGGCGTCGCCGCCGTGGTCGCCTCGGCCGCCGGGTACGCCGCCGCGCGGCTGCTGACCAGCGGCCCGGAGCGTCCCGAGCCCGCCCGGCGCGGCGGCGCGGCGCGGGCCGTCGCGGCGCTGCCGGTGCAGATCGTCGCGGACGCGCGGTGGCTGGCGCTGCCGGTGCCGTCCGGCGCGCGCGCCGAGTTCCGCGGCCCCGCGCCCGCCGGACCGGACTGGACGGGCGTCGTCACGCTGCTGCTGTCGGCCGCGCCCGGGACGTTCGTCACGCAGGTCGATCCGGAGCGGGGCGTGTTCGTCCTGCACCGGCTGGCGTCCGGCCCCGACCTGGTCGAACGGGGGCTCGGCCGGTGAGCGGCGGCGTGCGCGCCGAGTGGGCGCTGCCCGCGCTGGTCCTGCTCGCCGGGGGCCTCGCGCCGTGCCTCGGCGCGCTGCTGCGCGGCGGCCCGCTGGCCCGGCTCGCCGCGCTGAGCGCCGCCGGGACGATCGCGACGCTGCTGCTCGTCCTGCTGTCGGTCGCCTACGCCCGTCCCGCCTACCTCGACGCCGCGCTGCTGCTGGCCCTGCTGTCCCTCGCGGGCGTCCTCGTCTACGCCCGCTTCTTCGGGAGAATCCTGTGAGCGCCTGTGCCGCGGGCGCGCGGGGAACACCATGAGCGCGGGGTTGGTGTTCGTGTGGGCGGGGGTCTCGGTCGCTGTCGTCTCGGCGGTGCGGCTGCTCGCGAACCCGGGTGTGCACGGTCGGCTGCATCTGTCGGGGCCGGTGGCGGTGCTCGCGGCGCCGCTCGTCACGGTGGGGCTGCTGCTGGCGCCGGACGCGCGGACGACGTGGCACGACGGCGTGAAGATCGTGGTCGTCGCGCTGCTCGTCGTGCTCAGCGGGCCCGCCGCCGTCGTCGCGACGGCGCGCGCCGCGCATCCGCGCCGGACGGACGGCGACGGCGATGGCTGACGCGCTCGTCGTCGCCGCGCTGCTGCTCACCGCCGGGGCCGCGACCGGGGTCGTGCTGACGCGCGATCCGGGACGGCAGGCGATCGTCCTGTCCGGGTACGGGCTCGCGCTCGGCGTGCTGTTCGTCGTCCTCCAGGCCCCGGACGTCGCGATGTCGCAGATCGGCGTCGGCACCGTCGTCCTGCCGCTGCTGGTCGTGCTCGCCCTGCGCGCCGCGCGGTCGGCGGGGAGGGCCGCGCGGCGCCGCGCCGAGCGCGAGCGGGAGGACGGCGCGTGACGCCCCGCGCCCGCGCCGCCCTGTTCTTCGCGGGGGCCGCCGGGATCGCCGTGCTGCTGATCCGCGCCCTGCCCGGACTGCCGGCCTTCGGGCTCGGCGCGCACCCGTACGGCGCGCGGGCCGTCCGCGCCGGGACGGACCAGGACACCCCCAACATCATCGCGTCGGTCAACTTCGACCAGCGCGCGCTGGACACGGTCGGGGAGGAACTGATCCTGTTCGCGGCGGCGCTCGGCGCGGTGGTGCTGCTGCGCGCCGTCCGCGACGAGCGGCTGCGCGCGGGCGGCGACCTGCGGCACGGCCCCGCCGACGTGTTCGACGCGCTCCGCCTGACCGGCGCGCTGCTGCTGCCGGTGACGCTCGTCGTCGGCGCGTACGTCGTGGCGAACGGCTACTCCTCGCCCGGCGGCGGGTTCCAGGGCGGCGTCGTGCTCGCGAGCGCGCTGCACCTGGTCTACCTGGCCGGGGACTACCCGGCGCTGAAGCGGCTGCGGCCGATCCCGCCGTTCGAGATCGCCGAGTCGTCGGCCGCCGCGCTGTTCGTCGTGTCCGCGCTCGCGGCCGGGGCGCTGACGGCGACCGAGCGCGGCGCGCGGACGGTCCCGTGGCTCAACGCGGTCGTCGGCGCCGAGGTCGCGTGCGGGTTCGTCATCGTGCTCGCCCGGTTCTTCGAGCAGGCGCTGGAGATCAGGCCGCGCCGGAAGGAGGCCCGGTGAGCTGGGCGGTCTACCTCGTCCCGCTGTGGATCCTGCTCGTCGGCGTGTACGGGGTCGCGACGACGCGGGACCTCGTCCACGCGATCGTGTGCGTGTCGGTGGCGCAGTCGTCCACGTACGTCCTGCTGCTGCTCGTCGGCTACCACAAGGGCGGGACGTCGCCGGTGTTCTCCGACATCGCGCCCGGGTCCCGTCCGGTCACCGACCCGGTCGTGCAGGCGATGGCGCTCACCGACATCGTCGTCGGAGCGACGATCACCGCGATGCTGCTGGCGCTGGCCGTCCAGGTCGCCAAGCGGCGCGGCACGCTGGACCCGGGCCGGCTGCGGTCGCTGGAGAGCGCCGCGCCGCGGGAGCCCCGGTGATCCTCCAGACGGCGATCGGCCTGCCGTGCGGCGCCGCCGCGCTGCTGGCCGCCGCCGGACGGCTGCTGCCCCGCCGCGTGGTCGACGCGTGCGCCGCCGCCGTCGTCCTCGCACTGTGCGGGCTGCTCGGCGCCGTCCTGGCCCGGACGCGCGGCGGGCCGCTCACCGAATGGCCCGGCGGGTGGTCGCCGCGCACCGGGGCGCCGGGGATCGCGCTCGTCGCCGACCCGTTCGCGGCGGGCCTCGCGCTGACGATCGCGGTGCTCGCGCTCGCGTCGCTGGTCTACACGTGGCGTTTCTTCACCGAGGTCCACGCGGCGTTCCACGCGCTGCTCCTGCTGTTCACCGGCGCGATGTGCGGGTTCGTGCTGACCGGCGATCTGTTCGACCAGTTCGTGTTCTACGAGCTGATGAGCGTGATCGCGGTCGTCCTCACCGGCTACCTGCCCGAGGAGCCGAAGACCGTCCACGGCGCGCTGAACTTCGGCGTCGTCGCCTCGCTCGGCGGGACGCTCACGCTCACCGGCATCGGCCTGCTGTACGCGCGGACGGGCGAGCTGAACCTGCTCGTCCTCGGCGACCATGTGGGCGCGTCCCGCGACGCGCTGACGACCGCCGGGTTCGTGCTGGTCGCGACGGGCTTCCTGGTGAAGGCGGCGGCCGTCCCGTTCCACTTCTGGCTGGCCGACGCGCACGCCGTCGCCCCGACGCCCGTCTGCGTGCTGTTCTCCGGCGTCATGGTGGAACTCGGGGTCTACGCCATCGCGCGGCTGTACTGGACGGTCTTCGCCGGCGGCGCGATCGCGGCCGGACGGTCCCTGGCCGTCCTCGGCGCGCTCACCGCGCTGCTCGGCGCCGTCATGTGCGTCACGCAGCGGCACATCAAGCGGCTGCTGGCCTACTCCACGATCAGTCACGCCGGGCTGCTGCTGGTCGGCGTCGCGCTGCTGGACCGCCACGCCCTCGCCGGCGCCGCCTGCTACCTGCTCGGCCACGCCGGGGCGAAGGCGGGCCTGTTCCTCGCGGCGGGCACGCTGCTCAACCGGTTCGGCTCGGTGGACGAGGACGGCCTGCACGGGCGCGGACGCGGGCTGCGCGTCACCGGGCCGGTGTTCCTGCTCGGCGGGCTCGGGCTCGCGGGGCTGCCGCCGTCCGGCCTGTGGGCGGGCAAATCGGTCATCGAGCACGCGGCGGGGGAGCGCGGCTGGTGGTGGGTGACGCCGGTCGCGCTCGCGGTGTCGGCGCTCACGGGCGGCGCGGTGCTGCGGGTGTGGCTGCACGTGTTCCGGGGCGCGGGCCGCCCGGCCGCGCACGGCGCGTCGGACGAGAAGGCCGAGACCGGGCGCGAGCTGCCGCGCACCCCGTGGACGATGACCCTCCCCGCGCTTCTCCTGGCCGCCGCCGGGCTGCTGCTCGGCCTTCTGCCCGGCCTGGACCGCGCGCTGACGGCCGGGGCCGCCGTCTTCACCGACACGGCGGCGCTGCACGCGGCGGTGCTCGGGGGCGTCCGCGAGCCCGTCCCGCATCCGGCGGCGACGCCGTTCGCGAGCCCGGACGGCCTGGCCCTGGCGTTCGCGGGCGTCGCGCTC
Organism: Actinomadura rubteroloni; assembly: GCF_002911665.1. Lineage (NCBI taxonomy): Bacteria > Bacillati > Actinomycetota > Actinomycetes > Streptosporangiales > Thermomonosporaceae > Actinomadura > Actinomadura rubteroloni. The sequence goes on along the minus strand of NZ_MTBP01000006.1, from coordinate 97,580 downwards.
GCCGCGCTCGTCGCATGGACGGGCCTGCGGCGCGGCGAGGGACGGGTGACGGGCCGCCTGGTCCGGCCGCTGCACCTCCTCCACTCGGGCCACGCGGGCGACTACGCGGCCTGGCTCGCCGCCGGGACGGCCGTGTTCGCCGCGCTCCAGCTCTGGCGGTGACCAGTCCGATACCACTTGTTTGTTGATCGTTTGGCATGTTCCGTGAAATACCTGCCCAGGTGATCGGCCCTCCCGCTCCCCTCCGGCTCACCCGGTACGCCCGTGGCGGTGGCGGTGCCGGACGCCTCCCGCCCGCCGTCCTGGACCGCCTCGCCGGCCCCGCCGCCGAGACCCACGGCGACGCCGCCGTCCTGCTCCCGCCCGCCGGACGGCCCGGCGAGCACGCGGTCGTCTCGGCCGCCGCGTTCTGCGCGCCGGTCGTGGACGACCCCTACGACTGGGGCCGGATCGCCGCCGCCGACGCGTTCTCGCCCGTCTACGCGGCCGGCGGCCGGCCCGTCATGGCGCTGAACCTGCTCACCTGGCCGCACGCCGCGCTCGGCGACGACCTCGCCCGCGAGGTGCTGCGCGGCGGCCGGGACGGCGCGGCGGCGGCCGGGTGCGTCATCGCGGGCGGCCACGGCGCCGACGGCACCGAGCCGACCTACGGGCTCGCCGTCACCGGCGTCGCCGACCCGGGCCGGATGCTGCGGCCGGAGGCGGGCGTGCCGGGCGTGCCGCTGTCGCTCACCAAACCGCTCGGCCTCGGCGTCCTCAACGCGCGGCACCGCGCGACCGGCGAGGCGTTCCCGGCGGCCGTCGCGGCGATGACCCGGCTGAACGCCGCCGCGTCCGGCCTGGCCCTGGCCGGCGGTGTCGCGTGCGCGGGCGCGGTCGGCGGGACGGGCCTGCTCGGCCAGCTCTACCGGATCGCCCGCGCGAGCGGCGTCACGGCCGTGGTCGAGGCCGCCGCCGTCCCCTACCTCGACGGCGCCCGCGCGTCGGCCCGCGACGGGTTCGTCCCGCCCGGCACGCACCACAACCTCGCCTGGGTCGCCGACCGGACCGACTTCGGCCGGATCGCCGAGGACGAGCGGCTGCTGCTCGCCGACGCCCAGACCTCCGGCGGCCTGCTGCTGGCCGGGGAGATCCCGGGCGCGCCGGTGATCGGCGAGCTGGTCCCGCGCGGGGAGGCGCTGCTGGTCGTCCGCTGATCAGTCGCGGCGCAGCACCGGGCGCAGCGCGTCCAGGACGGCCGGGTCCTCGATCGTGGACGGCACCGGGACGTCCTCCCCGTCGGCGATCCCGCGCATCGCGCCGCGCAGGATCTTCCCCGAGCGCGTCTTCGGCAGCGCGGGCACCACCGCGACCTCCCGCAGCGCCGCGACCGGGCCGATCCGCGCCCGCACCAGCGCCACCAGCTCGCCCGCCAGCGCCGCCGGATCGGCGTCCGCGCCCGCCTTGAGCACGACGAACCCGCGCGGGACCTGGCCCTTGACCGGGTCGCCGACGCCGATCACCGCGCACTCGGCCACCGCCGGATGCCCCGACAGCGCCTCCTCCATCGACCCGGTGGACAGCCGGTGCCCGGCCACGTTGATGACGTCGTCGGTGCGGCCCATGATCCAGACGTAGCCGTCGGCGTCGACGTGGCCGCCGTCGCCGGTGAGGTAGTGGCCGGGATGGCGGGTCAGGTAGGACTCCACGAACCGCTCGTCGTCCTGCCACAGCGTCGGGAGCGTGCCCGGCGGGAGCGGGAGCCGCAGCACGACGTCGCCGTCCACGCCCGGCGGGACCGGGTCGCCGTCCGGGCCGAGGACGCGCACCGCGAAGCCCGGCACCGGCACCGACGGCGACCCCGGCTTGACCGGCAGCTCCTCCAGCCCGCGCGGGTTCGCCACGATCGGCCAGCCCGTCTCGGTCTGCCACCAGTGGTCCACGACCGGGCGGCCGAGCGTCCCGGCCGCCCACCGGTACGTCTCGGGGTCCAGGCGCTCCCCGGCGAGGAACAGCGCCTCCAGCGCCGACAGGTCGTGCCCGGTGGCCAGCCGCCCGGACGGGTCCTCGCGGCGGATCGCGCGGATCGCGGTCGGCGCGGCGAGCAGCACGTTCACCCGGTGCTCGGCCGCGACCCGCCAGAACGCGCCCGCGTCCGGCGTCCCGACCGGCTTGCCCTCGTACAGGACGGTCGTGCAGCCCGTCAGCAGCGGCCCGTACACGATGTAGGAGTGCCCGACGACCCAGCCGACGTCCGACGCCGCCCAGAACACGTCGCCCGGACGAGCCCCGTACACGTTCTCCATCGACCAGCGCAGCGCCACCGCGTGCCCGCCGTTGTCGCGGACGACGCCCTTGGGCCGCCCGGTCGTCCCGGACGTGTAGAGGATGTAGAGCGGATCGGTCGCCGCGACCGGGACGCAGTCGGCGGGCTCGGCGGCGGCGACGGCCTCGTCCCAGTCCACGTCGCGGGGGCACGCCAGCGGGGCCCGCAGCGCGTCCCGCTGCTTGATCACGCAGTGCCGCACCGGGTGCGACGCCAGGCGCAGCGCCTCGTCCAGCAGCGGCTTGTACGGGACGACACGCGACCCCTCGATCCCGCACGACGCCGACACGACCGCCTTCGGCCGCGCGTCGTCGATCCGCAGCGCCAGCTCCCGCGCCGCGAACCCGCCGAACACCACCGAGTGGACGGCCCCGATCCGCGCGCAGGCCAGCATCGCCACGACCGCCTCGGGGATCATCGGCATGTAGAGCACGACGCGGTCGCCCGTGCGCACGCCGAGCGCTAACAGGGCGCCCGCGAACCGCGCGGTCAGGTTCGTCAGCTCCCGGTAGGTGTAGGTGCGGGCGGTCCCGGTGACGGGGCTGTCGTAGATCAGCGCGGGCTGCGCGCCGCGCCCCTCGGCGACGTGCCGGTCGAGCGCGTTGTCGCAGGTGTTCAGCTCGCCGCCGGTGAACCAGCGGTAGAACGGCGGGGCGCCGTCGTCCAGCACCCGGTCCGGCGGGACGAGCCACCGGACGTCGCGGGCCGCGAGCCCCCAGAAGCGGGTGGGATCGGTGATGCTGCGCTCGTACGCCGCCCCGTAGACGCCCATGTGGTCCTCCCCGTGCCGGGACGCGCCCCGTCCTCGGTTCGGGGCGCCTCCCTAATAGGCACGTGGGGTGCGCCCGGCGTCAAGGGGTGCGGTGACACCGATGACGCCGCGAGTCAGGCGGGACGGGTGTCACCGTGTGGGACGCCCGGGAACCGGCGGCGAAAAGCCGACAAGGACGGAATCCGCCGATTCTCGCCCGCGGCCGCGGCGGTCGTCCCCGGTCCCGAGGTTCGGTGAGAATTTCACTTGGTGAGCGGGACCGTCTTTCGCGGCGGGCTCCGCCCTCCCTAGGGTTGTGCCACGGATCCTCGGCCGCCCGGTACCGCAACGGAGATCCGTCCCCACGCCGTTCACCCCGGGAGGGGTCAGCCCTGATGCAGGTCGTCGTCACCGCCGGCCACGCGGGCCACGGGAAGTCCGCCCTCGTGCGGGCCCTCACCGGCCGCGACCCGGTGCCGCTCGCGCCCGGCGACGCCAGCGGGCTCGCCGCCGCGTGGACGGACCTGCCGTCCGGCACCCGGCTCGCGTTCGTGGACACCCCCGGCGGCCCGCGCTCGGTCCCGGCGATGGCCGTCGCCGCCGGGTCGGCGACCGCCGCGCTGATCGCCGTCGCCGCCGACGAGGGCTGGCGCGAGCAGACCGGCGCGCACGTCGCGGCGCTGGACGCGCTCGGCGTGCGGCACGCGGTCCTCGCCGTCACCCGCGCCGACGTCGCCGACCCCCGGCCCGCGCTGCGCCAGGCCCGCGACCGGCTCGCCGCGACCGGGCTGCGCGGCGCCGAGGCCGTCGCGGTGAGCACGGCCGGCGGCACCGGCCCGGACGACCTGGTCGCCGCGCTGGACCGGCTCGCCGCGCGGCTGCCGGTGCCCGACCCCGCCGCGCCCGTCCGGTTCTGGATCGACGGCGCGTGCCGGTCGGGCGCGGTGCCCGGCGTGCCCGCGACCGTGCTCGTCACCGGGACGCTCGGCGCGGGCACGGTCGCGGCGGGCGACGAGCTGCTGCTCCTGCCGGCGGGCGCGCGGGTGCGGGTGCGGGCCGTCCGGTCCGGCGGGGCGCCGAGCCCGAGCGCGCACGGCGTCGCGCGGATCTCGCTCGTCCTGCCCGACTCGGTGCGCGCCGCGCCCGGCATGGCGCTGGTGACGCCCGGCGCGTGGACCCACACGACCGCCGTGGACGTGCGGACCCGCTCGGGCGAGGCGTCCGGACGGCTGCCGCGCCGGATGGTCCTGCACACCGGGTCCACGACCGTCCGCGTCCGGCTGCACCCGCTCGGCCCCGACACCGCGCGGCTCACGCTGAACGCGCGGCTGCCCCTGCACGCCGGGGACGCCGCGCTGCTGCGCGACCCGGAGCGGGGCGTGCTCGCGGGCGCGCACGTGCTGGACGTCCGGCCGCCGCCGCTGCTCGGGCGCGGCGCGGCGGCGGCCCGCGCGCGGGAGCTGGCGTCCTGGCCCGACCGCCCGGACGGCGTCGCGGTCCTGCGCCGGCGCGGCGTCCTGCGGCGCGCGGAGCTGGCCGCGCTGGGCTGCCCGGTCCCCGCCGGGGCGGTCGAGCCCTGCCCGGACTGGGTCGCCGACCCGGCCGCGTGGACGGACCTGCGCGCCCGCCTGGCCGCCGCTGCCGTCCGGCACGCCGCCGACCGTCCGGACGCGCCCGGCCTGCCGGTCGAGACGGCGCGGCTGCGGCTCGGCCTGCCGTCCCGCGACCTGGTCGCCGCGCTCGCCCGCGCCCCCGGCGAGCCCGGACTGCGGGTGGCGGGCGGACGCGTCCACGGCCCGCCGCCCCCGCTGCCGCCCGGCGTCGCCGCCGCCGTGGCGCGGCTCGCCGGGGACCTGCGGCCCGCGCCGTTCGGGGCGCCGCCCGCCGAACGGCTCGCCGAGCTGGGCCTGACCGGCGGGGCGCTGGACGCCGCCGAACGCGCCGGGGCCGTCCTGCGGCTCGCGGGCGACGTCGTGCTGCTGCCCGGCGCGGACCGCGCGGCGCTGCGCGTCCTCTCAGACCTGCCGCAGCCGTTCACCCCGGCGGACGTGGGCGCGGCGCTGACGACGTCCCGGCGGGTGGCCGTCGCGCTGCTGGAGCACCTGGACCGCATGGGCCTCACCCACCGCGTGCCGCCGAAAACCGATTGATCTTCCCCGGCCCGGTTCTGTGTCATAGAGCCCGTGAACGCCTGGCGTTCCGGACATTCTTCGACCGGTGAAGGGAAGATCGTGCCCTACCAGACGATCGAGGGCGGCCGCGTCCCGATCCGCATGTGGACCGACCCGGCGTCCGTGGAGGACGTGGCGCGCGAGCAGCTCCGCAACGTCGCGGGCCTGCCGTGGGTCGCGGGACTCGCGGTGATGCCCGACGTCCACTACGGCAAGGGCGCGACGGTCGGGTCGGTCATCGCGATGCGCGACGCCGTCGCCCCGGCGGCCGTCGGCGTCGACATCGGCTGCGGGATGACCGCGGTGCAGTCGTCGCTGACGGTCGAGGACCTGCCCGACGACCTGTCCGGCCTGCGGTACCGGCTGGAGAAGGCCGTGCCGGTGGGCCGGGGATCGCACCGCGAGCCGGTGGACCCGTCGGCGCTGCCCGCCCTGAAGCTGCGCGGCTGGTACGACTTCTGGAGCGAGTTCGACGGGCTGCACCACGGCGTCCGGGACCGCTTCGGGCGCGCCCGCCAGCAGATGGGCACCCTCGGCGGCGGCAACCACTTCATCGAGCTGTGCGCCGACGACGACGGCGGGATCTGGCTCGTCCTGCACTCGGGGTCGCGCGGCATCGGCAACGAGCTGGCCGAACGGCACATCGAGGCGGCGCGCAAGCTGCCGCACAACCAGGACCTGCCCGACACCGACCTCGCAGTGTTCCTCGCGGGCTCCGAGGAGATGGACGCCTACCGCAACGACCTGTTCTGGGCGCAGGAGTACGCGCGCCGCAACCGGGCCGTCATGACCGCGCTCGCGCAGCGCGTCGTGACCCAGCGGTTCGGCGAGAAGCGCTGCACCTGGGGCGAGGTCATCTCCTGCCACCACAACTACGTGGCGGAGGAGACCTACGACGGCGTCGACCTGCTCGTCACCCGCAAGGGCGCGATCCGCGCGGGCCGGGGCGACCTCGGCATCATCCCCGGCTCGATGGCGACCGGCACCTACATCGTGCGCGGCCTCGGCAACACGGCCGCGTTCAACTCGGCGTCGCACGGCGCGGGCCGCCGGATGAGCCGCAACAAGGCCCGCAAGGCGTTCACGCTGGACGACCTCGTCGCGCAGACCGAGGGCGTCGAGTGCCGCAAGGACACCGGCGTCCTGGACGAGATCCCCGGCGCCTACAAGGACCTGGAGACCGTCATGGCCCAGCAGTCCGACCTCGTCGAGGTCGTCGCGCACCTGCGCCAGCTCGTCTGCGTGAAGGGCGGCTGACGGTGGGAGGCGGGCGGCAGCGGCCCGCGACCGCGCGGGCCGCCACCGCCCGCCTCAAGCTGCACCGCCGCGTCCTGCGGCTGGACGGGCGGACGTACACGGTCGTCACGCCGCGCCCGGGCACGTCCGCGCGGTTCAGCACCAACCGCTTCCACGGGACCTGGCACGTCCTGTCGGACCGGCACGGCGCCCGGTTCCTCGCGCGGCTGCTGTGGGGCCTCGCCTACCAGGCGCGGCCGGGGACGCTGCTGGTGATCGACCGGCCGTTCCTCGTCCCGACGCCGTTCGACGCCGACCCCGCCGACCCGATCGCGCTCGTCCCGTCGTGGCACACGCCGCTCACCGTCCGCGCGGCCCGCGACCTGGCCCGGCGCACGCGGCGTCCGGCGCCGGACGGGACGGTCGTGTGGCGGACGCACGGCCTGGACGCGGCGGCGGCCGACCCGCGCGCCTGGCTGAGCGCGGACGACCGGCCGCCCTACCGGGACGAAGGCCACTTCGAGCGCCGGGGCGGAGTCGTCGCGCTGCTGCCGCGCAGCGCCCGCGAGGCGCGGCGGTGGGCCGTCCAGGCGTCCCGGCTGGACCCGTCCGGCCCGTACGGCACGGACGCCGAGTTCCTCGGCCGGACGTTCGGGAGCTGCTTCTACGCGTCCGGCGAGATCCAGGTGTTCCGGTCGTTCCACCGCGACGTGGCGGTGGCGCGGCGGGCGCGGGCCGACGTGCTGGCCCGCCCGGACGCGCCGACGGACCCGGACGACCTGGGGTCCGAGGTCTGGGACCGGCACGGCGCGCTCGACCGGGGACGCGCCCGGCTGATCGGCAACTGCGGGCTGCCGCGCCGCGACGCCGAGGCGCTCGCGGCGGCGGGCGTCCGCTGCCTGGACGACCTGGTGCGCGTCGGCGCGGAGCGGGCGCACGCCCTGGTCCGTCCCGCGTCCGCGCCGCCCGATCCGGTCCTGCTCGCCGCGCTGACCGGCGTCATCGACCGGGCCGCGCCCGCGTGATGCGTCCGGAACGTCCGGTCCCCGCCTAGGCTGGACGGGACGTGACCGCCGCGAGGCGGGGAAAGAGGTGCCCGTGCTGGTCGACGACCACGGCCGGACCGCCACGGACCTGCGGGTCTCGCTGACGGACCGGTGCAATCTGCGGTGCTCGTACTGCATGCCGCCCGAGGGTCTGGACTGGCTGCCCAAACCGGAACTGCTGACGGACGAGGAGGTCGTCCGGCTCGTCGGGATCGGCGTGACGGAGCTGGGCATCACCGAGGTCCGTTTCACGGGCGGGGAGCCGCTGCTGCGGCGCGGCCTGCCCGGCCTGGTCGCCGAGGCGGCGGCGCTGCGTCCGCGCCCGGAGATCTCGCTCACCACCAACGGCATCGGGCTGGACCGGCTCGCCGCACCGCTCGCCGCCGCCGGGCTCGACCGGGTGAACGTGTCACTGGACACGCTCGACCCGGCGACGTTCCGGCGGCTCGCGCACCGCGACCGGCTCGCCGACGTGCTGCGCGGCCTCGAAGCGGCGCACGCGGCGGGCCTGGCGCCCGTCAAGGTCAACGCGGTGCTGATGCGCGGGATCAACGATCATGAGGCCGTCCCGCTGCTGCGGTACTGCCTGGACCACGGCTACCGGCTGCGCTTCATCGAGCAGATGCCGCTGGACGCCCAGCACGGCTGGGACCGCGCCGGGATGATCACCGCCGACGAGATCCTGGACCGGCTCGGCGCCGCGTTCGCGCTCGTCCCCGAGGACGCCGAGCGCGGCAGCGCTCCCGCCGAGTCGTTCCTGGTGGACGGCGGGCCGGACCGCGTCGGCGTCATCGGGTCGGTGACGCGCCCGTTCTGCGGCGCGTGCGACCGCGTGCGGCTCACCGCCGACGGCCAGATCCGCAACTGCCTGTTCGCGACCGAGGAGTCCGACCTGCGCGGCGCGCTGCGCGCCGGGGCGTCCGACGCCGAGCTGGCCGCGCGCTGGCGGGCCGCGGTGGGGCGCAAGCGCGCGGGGCACGGCATCGACGACCCGGGCTTCCTGCAGCCCGTCCGGCCCATGTCGGCGATCGGCGGCTGACCGGCCGCGTGCGACGATGGACCACGTGCGGGAGACCCGATTCGACGCGGTGGTCCTGGCCGGCGGCCGGGCCCGGCGGCTCGGCGGCGCCGACAAGCCCGCCGCGCGCGTCGGCGGACGCTCCCTGCTCGCCCGTGTCGCCGACGCGGCGGCGGACGCGGGGCGGCTCGTCGTCGTCGGCCCGGCGCGGCCGGACGTCCCGCACGCCCGCGTCGTCCGCGAGGACCCGCCCGGCGGCGGGCCCGTCCCCGCGCTGCGCGCCGGCCTGGCCGCCCTCCCCGCCCCGCCACCCGCGACCCCGCCCGCAACTCCGCCCGCGACCCCGCCTGACGGGTTGTCCGCGACCCCGCCCGGCCCGCCGCCCGCGGCTCCGCCCGGCCCGCCGCCCGCGGCTCCGCCCGGCCCGCTGGCCGCGGCTCCGCCCGGCGGGCCGTCCGGGACGCCTGCCGGCGGGCCGGCGGCCGGTGCGCGGTGGACGGCGGTGCTGGCGGCGGATCTGCCGTTCCTGCGCGCGGCGCACCTCGGCGCGCTGCTGGACGCGGCCGAGCGCAACGGCACCGGGGCCGTCCTGGTGGACGCCGACGGCCGCGAACAGTGGCTCGCGGGCTGCTGGAACACCGACGCCCTGCGCACTGCGCTCGACGCCTACCAAGGCGCGTCCCTGCGCGGCCTGCTCGGCCCGCTGCGCCCCGCCGCCGTCGCCCTCCCGGCCGGGGACGGCCCCCCGTGGTTCGACTGCGACACCCCCGAGGACCTGACCCGCGCGCGGACCCTGTGGCCCGGACGCGCCTGACATCCCACCGGAGAGGGGACGGCACGTGCTGGAGGAATGGATCGAGACGGCCTGCGCGGAACTCGGCATCGACCGCGCCGACCTGGACCGCGACCTCGTGCTGGACCTCGCCCGCGAGGTCGCGCACGGCGTCGCGCGGCCGGGCGCGCCGGTCACGACGTTCCTGCTCGGGATCGCCGTCGGGCGCGGCGCGGCGGCCCGGGACGCGGCGGCCCGCCTGACGGCGCTCGCCGAGGGCTGGGACGCCGGCTGACCGTTTGACCGGCGGCGTCCCGGAGAGGAGCCCCGGCATGACCGACCACGCGACCCCGGCGGACGGCGTACGCCGGTGGCAGGCCCTCGCGGTGTGCCTCGTCGCGGCGTTCATGACGCTGCTGGACGTCAGCATCGTCAACGTCGCGCTCCCGTCGATCCGGGAGGGGCTGCACGCGTCCGAGGCGTCCCTGCAGTGGATCCTGTCGGGGTACGCGCTGACGTTCGGGCTCGTGCTCGTCCCGGCGGGACGGCTCGGCGACGCCCGCAGCCGCCGCGCGGTGTTCCTCGCCGGGCTCGCGCTGTTCACGCTGGCCAGCGCGGTCGCGGGCGTCGCGCCCGGCATCGGCTGGCTGATCGGGGCGCGGCTGGTCCAGGGCGTGGCGGGCGGCGTGCTGACCCCGCAGGTCGCCGGGTTCATCCAGCAGCTCTTCCAGGGCCCTGACCGGGGCCGGGCGTTCGGCGCGCTCGGCACGGTGATCGGCGTCGCGACCGCCGCCGGGCCGCTGACCGGCGGCGCGCTGATCGCCCTCGCCGGGCCGCAGGAGGGCTGGCGCTGGGTCTTCTACGTCAACGTCCCGGTCGGCCTGGCCGCGCTGCCGATCGCGCACCGGCTGCTCCCGGCCCCCGGACGGGGCGAGCGCCGGGGCCTGGACGTGCCGGGGGTCGTGCTGCTCGGCGCGGCCGTCCTGGTCCTCATGCTGCCGTTCGTCCAGGAACGGCAGTGGCACGGCGCGCTCAAATGGCTGCTGGTCCCGGCCGCGCTGCTGCTGCTGGCGGCGTTCGTCCGGCGCGAGCGGCGGGCCGCCGCGCCGATGGTCGACCTCGCGCTGTTCCGGCACCGGTCCTACGCGCTCGGCAGCGCCATCGCGCTGCTCTACTTCGCCGGGTTCACCGGCATCTTCTTCATCTTCACGCTCTACCTGCAGAACGGCCTCGGCTACAGCGCGTTCGGCGCGGGCCTCGCCATCACCCCGTTCGCGCTCGGGTCTGGGTCGGGCGCGGCGGCGGGCGGACGGCTCGTCGCGCACTACGGGCGCCCGCTGGTGGCCGGCGGGCTGGCGATGGTCGCGGCCGGGCTGGTCGGCGCGTGGATCGCGGTCGAGCTGCACCCCGGCGGGGGCGTGGCGTGGCTGACAGCGGCGCCGCTGCTGCTGGCCGGGGTCGGCAGCGGGTTCGTGATCTCCCCGAACCAGACGATCACGCTGTCGGAGGTGCCGTCCGCCGAGGGCGGCAGCGCGGCCGGGGTGCTCCAGACCGGCCAGCGCGTCGGGACGGCCGTCGGCATCGCGGGCGTCGGCGCGGTGTTCTTCGCGGCCGTCGGGGGCGCGCGGCCGGGCGCGGCCGAAGCGTGGGCGGACGGGTTCCGGCGCGGGCTCGTCGTGATCCTCGCGTTCGTCGTGTGCGCGCTCGCGGCGGCGCTCGCCGACCTGGCGCTGAACCGCCGCGGCAGGCTCAGGGACCGAGTTCCCCCGCCGACACCCGCACGGCCCGCAGCGCGCCGGTGATCGCGGCGGCCTGCTCGGCGGTGAGGTCGGGCAGCCCGAACCCCGCGTCGTGCAGGGCCTCGGTGGCGGTCTCGGCCAGCTCGCGGCCCGCCGGGGTGATCTCGGCGAGGACGATCCGCCGGTCGCCGGGGGAGGGGCGCCGGGTGACGAGCCCGCGCCGCTCCAGCCGTCCGATCACGTTGGTCACCGAGGCGGGATGGACCATGAGCCGCTCGCCCATCTTGCCCATCGGCAGCTCGCCCGCGCGGGTGAACGCGAGCAGCCGCAGGGCCTCGTAGGCGGCGAACGTCAGCCCGTGCGGCTTGAGGACGCCCTCGACGCGCCCGAGCAGGATCTGCTGGGCGCGCATGACGGACGTCACGGCGGCCATCTGGTCGGCGTGCGCGGGCCAGCGGGCGCTCCACTGCCGGTGCGCCTCGCCGATGGGGTCGAGGGGACGACTGGTCACCGGCCCACCGTAGGCCACCGGGGTCGCTTGACGGACGCGCGCACGGAAACTATTTTAGCTTCCAAATATTTGACGTCCAAGCAAGTCGGAGGCGGACATGGCCGGACCGGACGCGAACGCCCTGCACGTGCCGGTCCACCCGGTGCGGTTCGTGACGGCCGCCGCCCTGTTCGACGGCCACGACGCGGCGATCAACATCATGCGGCGGATCCTCCAGGCGCAGGGCGCCGAGGTCGTCCACCTCGGGCACGACCGGTCCGTCCGCGAGGTCGTCGACGCCGTCCTGGAGGAGGACGCGCAGGGCGTCGCGATCAGCTCCTACCAGGGCGGCCACGTCGAGTACTTCGAGTACCTGGCGCGGGCGCTCGCCGAGGCCGGAGCCGGGCACGTCCGGGTCTTCGGCGGGGGCGGCGGGGTGATCGTCGCCGAGGAGATCGCGCGGCTGGCCCGCGCCGGGGTGCGGATCTTCTCCCCGGACGACGGCCAGCGCCTCGGCCTGCCCGGCATGATCAACGAGCTGGTCCGCGACTGCGACGTCGACCTCACGGCCGCGCCGCCCGCCGTGGACGCCGTCCTCGCCGGGGACCGCCGCGCGCTGGCCCGCGCGATCACCTGCCTGGAGGCGGGCCGGCTGCCCGACGCCGACCGCGCGGCGCTGGCGGCGGCCGCCGGGCGCCGCCGGGTGCCCGTCCTCGGCATCACCGGCACCGGCGGGTCCGGCAAGTCGTCGCTGACCGACGAGCTGGTCCGCCGCCTGCGGGCGGACCAGCGCGACAAGCTGCGCGTCGCCGTCCTCGCCGTCGACCCGACCCGGCGGCGCGGCGGCGGCGCGCTGCTCGGCGACCGGATCCGCATGAACGCCCTGGACGGCGACCACGTCTTCTTCCGGTCCCTCGCCACGCGCGGCGCCCGCGAGCTGCCGGACGGCATCGAGGGCGTGCTCGACGCCTGCAAGGCCGCCGGATACGACCTGGTGATCCTGGAGACGCCCGGGATCGGGCAGGGCGACGCGGCCGTCGTCCCGCTCGCCGACGCGTCCCTGTACGTCATGACGCCCGAGTTCGGCGCCGCGTCCCAGCTCGAGAAGATCGACATGCTCGACTTCGCCGACGTCGTGGCGATCAACAAGTTCGAGCGGCGCGGCGCCGAGGACGCGCTGCGCGACGTGTCCCGGCAGATGCTCCGCAACCGGGAGGACTTCACCGCCCGTCCGGACGACATGCCGGTGTTCGGCACGAGCGCCGCGACGTTCGACGACGACGGCGTCACCGCGCTCTACCTCCACCTGCGCGACCTGCTCGTCGAGCACGGCCTGCCGGTGGAAGAAGGCGCGCTGCCCGCCGTGGCCACCCGGACGTCCACCCGGGCCGCGCAGGCGCTGCCGCCGGGCCGCGTCCGGTACCTGGCGGAGATCGCCGAGACCGTCCGGTCCTACCACGCCGAAACGGACCGGCAGGCGGTGGCGGTCCGGCGCGTCCAGCGGCTGGCCGAGGTCCGCGCCGAGCTGACGGACACGGCCGAGGTGGACGGCCTGCTCGACGCCGCCCGCCGCGACGTCGCGCCGGAGAACGCTGCGCTGATCGACGGCTGGCCCGCGCTGGTCGAGGCGTACTCGGGGGACGAGCAGGTCGTCCGGATCCGCGACCGCGAGCTGCGCACCGCCCTCACCCGCGAGTCCCTGTCGGGCAGCCGGATCCCGCGCGTCGCGCTGCCCCGCTACACCGACCACGGCGAGCTGCTGCGGTTCCTGCGCGCCGAGAACCTGCCCGGACGGTTCCCGTTCACCGCCGGCGTCTTCCCGTTCAAGTGCGACGGCGAGGACCCGGCCCGCATGTTCGCGGGCGAGGGCGACCCGTTCCGCACCAACCGCCGCTTCAAGCTGCTGTCGGAGGGCCAGCCCGCGACGCGGCTGTCCACCGCGTTCGACTCGGTGACGCTCTACGGCCGCGACCCCGACGAACGCCCCGACATCTACGGCAAGGTCGGCACGTCCGGCGTCTCGATCGCCACGCTGGACGACATGAAGGCGCTCTACGCGGGCTTCGACCTCGCCGCGCCGACGACCTCGGTGTCCATGACGATCAACGGCCCGGCCCCGGCGATCCTCGCGTTCTTCCTCAACACCGCGATCGACCAGGGCCTGGACGCCTTCCGCGCCGAGCACGGCCGCGAGCCCGTCCCCGAGGAGGCCGAGCGCGTCCGCGCCGAGGTGCTGCGGACCGTGCGCGGGACCGTCCAGGCCGACATCCTCAAGGAGGACCAGGGCCAGAACACCTGCATCTTCTCCACCGAGTTCGCGCTGCGGATGATGGGCGACGTCCAGCAGTGGTTCATCGACCACGGCGTCCGCAACTTCTACTCGGTGTCGATCTCCGGCTACCACATCGCCGAGGCCGGGGCGAACCCCATCAGCCAGCTCGCGTTCACGCTCGCCAACGGGTTCACCTACGTCGAGTCCTATCTCGCGCGCGGCATGGACGTGGACGACTTCGCCCCCAACCTGTCGTTCTTCTTCTCCAACGGCATGGACCCCGAGTACACCGTCCTCGGCCGCGTCGCGCGGCGGGTCTGGGCCGTGGCGATGCGCGACCGGTACGGGGCGAACGAGCGCAGCCAGAAGCTGAAGTACCACGTCCAGACGTCCGGGCGGTCCCTGCACGCGCAGGAGATGCACTTCAACGACATCCGGACGACGCTCCAGGCGCTCATCGCGATCTACGACAACTGCAACAGCCTCCACACCAACGCCTACGACGAGGCCGTGACGACGCCGACCGCCGAGTCCGTCCGCCGCGCGCTGGCGATCCAGCTCGTCATCAACCGCGAGTGGGGCCTCGCGATGAACGAGAACCCGCTGCAAGGCTCGTTCATCGTGGACGAGCTGACCGACCTGGTCGAGGCCGCCGTGCTCGCCGAGTTCGACCGGATCAGCGAGCGCGGCGGCGTCCTCGGCGCGATGGAGACCGGCTACCAGCGCGGGCGCATCCAGGACGAGTCGATGCTCTACGAGCGCCGCAAGCACGACGGCTCGCTCCCGCTGATCGGCGTGAACACCTTCCTGCCCGCCGAGGAGGAGAAGGAGGAGCGGCGCGTCGAGCTGGCCCGCGCGACCGAGGCCGAGAAGCGGTCGCAGCTCGACCGCGTCCGGGCGTTCCGGCAGGCGCACCGGGACGAGGCCGTCGCCGCGCTCGCCGCGCTGCGGGAGACGGCGCGGTCGGGCGGCAACGTGTTCGCGGCGCTGATGGACGCCGCCCGCGTCTGCACCCTCCAGCAGATCTCCGACGCGTTCTTCGAGGTCGGCGGCCAGTACCGGCGGAACGTGTGAGGGACGACACCGGCGCGGACGTGCCGGTGCGGCGGCCCGTCCGGCGCGTGGTCTCGCTCGTCCCGTCGCTGACCGAGACGCTCGCCGTGACCGCGCCGGGCCTGCTCGTCGGCGCCACCGACTGGTGCTCCCACCCCGTCGGCCTGGACGTCGTCCGGATCCGGGGCACCAAGAACCCCGACCTGGACGCGATCCGCGCGCTGGAACCCGACCTCGTCGTCGGCAACGCCGAGGAGAACCGGGCCCCGGACGTGGCGGCGCTGCGCGCGGCGGGCGTCCCGGTCTGGATGACCGAGATCCGCACGGTGGACGGCGCGCTGGTCTCGCTGCGCCGGATGCTGGCCGAAGGCTGCGGGCTCCCGGTGCCCGGCTGGCTGGACGACGCCGCCCGCGTCTGGGCTGCGCACACGCCCGGCCCGCCGCGCCGCGCGATCGTCCCGATCTGGCGGCGGCCATGGATGGTCCTCGGCCGCGACACCTTCGCCGGGGACGTCCTCGCGCGGCTCGGCGTCGCCAACGTCTACGCCGGGCACCCCGAGCGCTACCCGAAGGTCGCGCTGGAGGAGCTGACCGCGTCCGGCGCCGACCTGGTCGTCCTGCCCGACGAGCCGTACGCCTTCACCGCCGGGGACGGCCCGGAGGCCTTCCCCGGCCTGCCCGCCGCGCTCGTCAGCGGCCGTTACCTCACCTGGTACGGCCCGTCGCTCGTCGGCGCCCCGGCGGCGCTGGCCGGGGCGCTCGCCCGCGTCAGACCGTCCCGAACAGGACGCCCGCGCCGTAGGTGACGCCCGACGACAGCAGGATGATCAGGAGCTGCCGCAGCGCGCCGTAGCGGACGGGCCGGCCGCTGGAGTGCGCGACGACGCCGCCGACCGCGAGCCCGGCCAGGCCCGTCAGCCCGATCGACGTGACGACCGCGACCGTCCCGTCGGCGACCAGCCAGGGCAGCAGCGGCGCCGCCGAGCCGAGCGCGAACAGCGCGAACGACGACAGCGCGGCCGTCCACGGCGACCCCAGCTCGGCCGGGTTGACGCCGACGACCTCGCGCGCCGACGCCGCGTACAGGCGCTCGCCGTCGGCGGCGACCTCGGCGGCGGCGCCGCTGGCGGTGGCGGGGGAGAACCCGGCGGTGCGGAAGGTGTCCTCCAGCTTTCCGCCGAGCACCGAGGGGTGGTCGCGGACGAGGTCGCGCAGGTCCGCCAGGACGCCCTGGAACAGCTCCACCTGCGCCTTCACCGAGATCCACTCGCCGGCCGCCATCGACACCGCGCCCGCGAGCAGCCCGGCCAGCCCGGCGAGCCGGACGGCGTGCGCCCCCGAGCCCGCGCCCGCCACCGCGAGCACGAGGCACAGCGTGCTGACGAGCCCGTCGTTCACGCCGAGCACCGCCGCCCGCGCGCCGCCCTGCTGCACCTGCGCCGCACGCCGCGCGAGCAGCGCGGTGACCTGAGCCTCCTGCGTCACCGGACCCGCCCGTTGATCATCACGGGGCCAGGCTAGCAACGCCGGATCAGACGCCGATGTCCTTGGCGATGATCGTCTTCAGGACCTCGCTCGTCCCGCCGTAGATCCGCGTGACGCGGGCGTCGGTGTAGAGGCGGGCGATCGGGTACTCCAGGATGTAGCCGTAGCCCCCGTGGAGCTGCAGGCACTTGTCCACGACGCGCGCCTGGACCTCGGTGCAGAACAGCTTGGCGACGGCCGCGTCGGCGGGGGTCAGCTCGCCGACGTCCAGGGCCTCGATCGCGCGGTCGACCAGGGACCGGGCCGCCTCGACCTCGGTGGCGCACTCGGCCAGGACGAACTTGGTGTTCTGGAACGACGCGACGGGCCGTCCGAACACGTTCCGGTCCTGGACGTACGCGCGCGCGAACTCCACGGCCGCGGCGGCGGACGCGTAGGAGCTGACCGCGATGCCGAGCCGCTCCTCGGCGAGGTTGTGCGTCAGGTACTCGAACCCGCGCCCCTCCTCGCCGAGCAGGTCCTCGACGGGCACGCGGACGTCGGAGAACGCCAGCTCGGCCGTGTCGGAGCTGCGCAGCCCGATCTTCTCCAGCTTGCGGCCGACCGTGTAGCCCTCGCTCGTGGTGTCGACCACGAGGATGGACAGGCCCGCGCGGCGGTTCTCCGGCGTGGCCGGGGACGTCCGGGCGACGACCAGCACCCGGTCGGCGAGGACGCCGCCGGTGATGAACGTCTTGGCGCCGTTCAGGACGTAGTGGTCGCCGTCGCGGCGCGCGGTGGTCTGCATGCCCGCGAGGTCGGAGCCGGTGCCGGGCTCGGTCATCGCGATGGCCGTCATCATCTCGCCGGTCGCGAACGGCGGCAGCCAGCGCCGCTTCTGCTCGTCGGAGGCGTACTTCAGCAGGTAGGGCAGGACGAGGTTGACGTGGACGCCGTAGCCGCCGAAGCTCACCCCGGCGCGGGCGCACTCCTCGGAGATGACCGCCTGGTACTTGAAGCTCGTCTCCCCGGCGCCGCCGTACTCCTCGGGCACCTGGATGCCGAGGACGCCCAGCTCGCCGAGCTTGTTGTAGAAGTCGCGGGGCGGGTGCCCGGCGTGCTCCCAGTCGTCGTAGACCGGCGCGACCTCGGCCGCGACGAAGTCCCTGATGGTCTCCCGGAACGCCTCGTGGTCCTCGTTGTAGAGCGTGCGGCGCATCACGGCCCCTTCCCCTCACCCGTGTTCTGGAATTCGATTCTAGTAGCCCGTTCGGGTTGGTGCGGCGGGGGAGGCGGGGGCAGGGGGGCCTGGCCGGAAAGGGACACGCGACGGCCTTGCCGGACGGGCCGGCCTGTGCAGGGAGCCGCGACGGCGGAGAATCGCCGGATCGGGAAAGTGAAAAGCGGCGCCGGGTGGATACGGGGGCAATCCACCCGGCGCCGCATCATCGGTGTTCCGACGGGGGCCCGGAACACCGGTAGGGGCGCTCCGACGGGGGACCAGAGCGCCGGTACAAATCGTACACCGAAACCCCCCGGAGTTAGTCAAGAGAATGTCACGACCCGATTTCCGGACGGCTCCCGGAAACGCGCTTGTGATGCCTGCTTTGCCCGTCGCGCAGCCGCGCGGGCGGGTCCGGGCGCCGTCCCGCGTTCGCCACGACGACCGCCACGTACGGCAGGAAGATCGCGCCGAGGACGAGCACGCCCACGGCCCAGAACGGCGCGTGCGCGAGCCCGGCGAACACGGCGCCGAGGAAGCAGGACGTCCGCAGGCCCATCGAGAGCAGATACCGCTTCTGCCGTGCGGAGATGTCCTCCGACAGCGGGCGCCGCGCGTCCGTGACGAGATGGACGTCTTCGGACCGGCGGGGATTCACCTTCACGTTTCCAAGGTAAGGCCAGGGAAGCAGGAAGACGACACAGGGGAGCGCACATGAGCGACCGCACCTACGGCGTCACCGAGATCGTCGGGACGTCGCCCGAATCCGTGGAGGCCGCGATCCGCAACGGCGTCCGCCGCGCGAACGCGGTCCTGCGCCACCTGGACTGGTTCGAGGTGACGCAGGTCCGCGGTCAGATCGCCGACGGCGAGGTCGCGCACTTCCAGGTCGGCCTGCGCGTCGGCTACCGCCTGGAGGACAAGTCCTGAGCGTCAGGACGCCTGGGACACCGTGGACATGTTGAAGTCCGGGACGCGCAGCGGCGGCATCGCGGCGCGGGTGAAGTAGTCCGACCACTCGCGCGGCAGCGTCGGCGCGGTCGCGCCCGCCTCGGTCACCCGGCCGAGCAGGTCCACCGGGCTCTCGTTGAACCGGAAGTTGTTCACCGCGCCGACGACCGCGCCGTCCTCCACGAGGAAGACGCCGTCGCGGGTGAGCCCGGTGAGCAGCAGCCGCTGGGGATCGACCTCGCGGATGTACCACAGGCAGGTCAGCAGCAGCCCCCGCTCGGTGCGCGCGATCATGTCGTCCAGGGACGCGCCGCCGTCCCCGCCCGTCATGATCAGATTGTCGATCGCGGGCGTGACGGCCAGGCCCGTCCGGCGCGCCGAGTCGCGCGTCTGGGTGAGCGCGGAGAGCGTGCCGCCCGAGATCCAGTCCGTCGCGGTGAGCGGCGTGCCGTTGTCGAACACCGACGACTCGCGGCCCGACGCGTGCGCCAGGACGAACGGCGAGCACTCCAGCCCCGCCGCGCCCGGGTCGCTGGACAGCGTCAGCGGCAGCGGCGACAGCTTCTCGCCGACGCGGGTGCCGCCGCCGGGCGCGGAGAAGACCGTCCGGCCGTCGTGGGCGTCGCGCGCGCCCGCCGACCAGTACAGGTAGATCATCAGGTCGGCGACCGCGCTCGGCGGCAGCAGCGTCTCGTACCGGCCCGCGGGCAGGTCGATCCGCCGCTCGCCCCACGCCTGCCGCCGCGCGAGGTCGCCGGTGAGCGCGGCGACGTCCACGTCGGTGAAGTCGCGGGTGCCCGCGCCCGTCCACACCGAGCCGCCCGCGCCCTTGGCGTTCAGCTCCAGCAGGCCGGTCGGCTGGTCGTGGCGCAGCCGCAGCCCCGCCGACGTCCCGAGGAACGACGACGTCAGCGTGTGGTTGGCGAACCCGTACAGGCGGCGGTCCTCGGCGGCGGCGCGGGCGAACGCCTCGCCGAGCGCGGGCGCGACGCCCTCGTAGACGCCGATGCCGGTCTCGCCGGGCGGGTCGTCCCAGCCCCCGCCGGCCGCCGCGTCGCCCGGCGGGACGAGCGGCGCCGCGTCCTCGGCGGCTTCGGCCCCGGCGGCGACGGCCTCGGCGGCCCGGACCAGGTCCTCGATGCCGTCCGCGGTCACGGCCGCGCGCGACACGACCCCGGACGCCACGCCGTCCCCGGTGGACCGCAGCGCGATCACCGTGAGCCGCGCCGAGCGGGTCACGCCGTTGGTGGTGAGGGTGTTGCCCGCGAAGCGCAGGTTGGCGGTGCTCGCCTCGTCGGCGATGACGATGCAGTCGTCGGAGCGCGACAGCGCGAGCGCGCGCTCGACGGCCTCCTGCGGCCGGAGGGTGCTCAATTCCCCGCCTCCTTCAGCGTGTTGAGGATGTTGACGCCCCGGAACAGCGCCGCCGGGGTGCCGTGGCTGACGGGGGCGACCTGGCCGGGCTGGCCCTTCCCGCAGTTGAACGCGCCGCCGAGCACGTAGGTCTGCGGGCCGCCGACGGCCTCCATCGAGTTCCAGAAGTCCGTCGTCGTGGCCTGGTAGGCGACGTCGCGGAGCTGCCCGGCCAGCCGCCCGTTCTCGATGCGGTAGAACCGCTGCCCGGTGAACTGGAAGTTGTACCGCTGCATGTCGATCGACCAGCTCTTGTCGCCGACGATGTAGACGCCCCGGTCGACGCCGGAGATCAGCTCGTCCACGCCCGGGCCGTCCGGCGCGGGCCGGAGCGACACGTTCGCCATCCGCTGGATCGGCATGCTGGACGCGGCGTCGGCGAACGCGCAGCCGTTGGAGCGCGACGCGCCCGTCAGCCGGGCGATGCGCCGGTCGGTCTGGTAGCCGGTGAAGATCCCGTCGGTGACGATGTCGAACGCCTGCGTCGCCACGCCCTCGTCGTCGTACCCGATGGTGGCCAGGCCGTGCTCGGCGGTGCGGTCGCCGGTGACGTTCATGACGCCCGAGCCGTAGCGCAGCGTCCCGAGCTTGTCGGGCGTGGCGAAGGACGTCCCGGCGTAGGCGGCCTCGTAGCCGAGCGCCCGGTCCAGCTCGGTGGCGTGCCCGATCGACTCGTGGATCGTCAGCCACAGGTTGGACGGGTCGACGACGACGTCGTAGGTCCCGGGCTCGACCGACGGCGCGGCGAGCTTCTCGGCGAGCAGTTCGGGGAGCGCGGCGAGTTCGCCCTCCCAGTCCCAGTGCTTGCCGGTCAGCCACTCGTAGCCGCGCCCGACCGGCGGCGCGAGCGTCCGCATCGTGTCGAACGCGCCGTCGCGGACGGCGACGCCGTTCAGGACGTTGTGGACGCGCACGCGCTGCTGCGTCGTGACCGTGCCCGCGAGGTCGGCGAAGAACTTGTTCTCCTTGACCTGCAGCAGCGAGGCGTCCACGTGGTCGACGCGCGGGTCGTCCAGCAGGCGGCGGCTCCAGCCCGCCAGCAGGGCGATCTTGTCGGCGGTGGCGACGGTGAACGGGTCGGTCTCGTAGGCCGACACCCACGTCCGCTCGCCGTGCGCGGGCTCGGGCGCCAGCTCGATCGGCTCGCGGTTGACGGCGGCGGCGACGGCGGCGACCTCGACGGCCTGCTCGGCGACGCGGGCCGCGCCCTCGGGCGTCAGGTCGATGCCCGCCGCGAAGCCCCACGTCCCGTTCTTGACCACGCGGACCGACAGCCCGAGGTCGTCGGCGTCCAGCGCGGTCTCCAGCGCGGCGTCGTGCAGCCGCAGCGTCTGGCTGCGGATGCGCTCCAGGCGGAAGTCGGCATGCTCGGCGCCGAGGTCGGCGGCCCGGCCGAGGGCCGCGTCGGCGAGGGTCCGCAGCGGCAGTGCGGTGAAGTCCGGATCAATGTCATGCACCCTCCGCAACCTACCCGGCGGAGCGCGCCGGAGGGGGCGCGGCGCACCCGCCGGAACAAAGGCGGAGGAGGGTTCTTGTCGGGTCGGCACATCTCCACGCGGCGACCGGGCCGCTACGCTCCTAGCCGTTGTCAAGTGGCTGACGAGAGGTAGCACATGAGTCGCTCTGTCCTCGTGACCGGCGGTAACCGGGGGATCGGGCTGGCCGTCGCGCGGGAGCTGGCGGCGGCCGGCGACGCCGTCGCGGTGACCTACCGCTCCGGGGAGCCCCCCGAGGGCCTGTTCGGCGTCCGGTGCGACGTGACGAGCACCGAGGACGTGAACGCGGCGTTCGAGAAGGTCGAGGCGGAGCAGGGGCCGGCGCGGGTCGTCGTCGCCAACGCGGGGATCACCAAGGACACCCTGCTGGCGATCATGAACGAGGAGTCGTTCACCTCGGTGATCGACACCAACCTCACGGGCGCGTTCCGCGTCGCCAAGCGCGCGGTGAAGCCGATGATGCGGGCGCGCGGGGGCCGGATCATCCTGGTCTCGTCGGTCGTGGCGATGCTCGGGTCGGCGGGGCAGACGAACTACGCCGCGTCCAAGGCCGGGCTGATCGGGTTCGCGCGGTCGCTGGCCCGCGAGATCGGGTCGCGCAACATCACCGTCAACGTGGTCGCGCCCGGCTTCGTCGACACCGACATGACCGCCGTGCTCGGCGAGGACCAGCAGGCGGCGATCCGGTCGATCATCCCGCTGGGGCGGATCGCGCAGCCCGAGGAGGTCGCACGCACCGTGCGCTTCCTCGCCAGCGACGACGCCGCCTACATCACCGGGGCCGTGATCCCGGTGGACGGCGGCCTGGGAATGGGGCACTGAGCACCGTGGGCATCCTCGAAGGCAAGCGGATCCTCGTCACCGGCGTCCTCACCGACGCCTCCATCGGCTTCCACATCGCGCGCGTCGCACAGCAGGAGGGCGCCGAGGTCGCGCTGACCGCCTACCCGCGCCCGACGCTGACCGCGCGCACCGCCCGGCGCCTGCCGTCCGGGCCCGACGCCGTCCCGCCCGTCCTGGAACTGGACGTGATGGACGCCGCGCAGCTCGACTCCCTCGCCGGACGGCTGACGGACGCGGGCTTCGACCGGCTGGACGGCGTCGTCCACGCCGTCGCGTTCGCGCCGCAGACCGCGCTCGGCGGCAACTTCCTGGAGACGCCGTGGGAGGACGTCGCGACGGCCGTCCACACCTCGGCGTACTCGCTGAAGTCGCTGACGATGGCGTGCCTGCCGCTGATGAAGGGCGGCGGCTCGGTCGTCGGCCTGGACTTCGACGCGACCAAGGCGTGGCCGGTCTACGACTGGATGGGCGTCGCCAAGGCGGGCCTGGAGGCGTGCTCGCGCTACCTGGCCAAGTACCTCGGCCCGCAGGGCGTCCGGGTGAACCTCGTCGCGGCGGGGCCGCTGGCGACGATGGCCGCCAAGAGCATCCCCGGCTTCGAGGGCATGACGGACATGTGGCCGAAGGTCGCGCCGCTCGGCTGGGACATCAAGGACAGCGAACCGACCGCGCGGGCGTGCGCGGCGCTGCTGTCGGACTGGTTCCCGGCGACGACGGGCGAGATCGTCCACGTGGACGGCGGCCTGCACGCGATGGGCGGGCCCCCGTCGAGTTAATTGAAGTCCCGGCCTGCTGCGCTCGCTGGCGCTCGCTCCGCAACCGTGCCTTTGCGAGCGCGCATCGCTTCGCGATCTTCGGGCCGGGACTCGCCTCCGGCGTCGTCCCGGCCCTCAGTTAACGCGCTCGCGCGACGGCTCAGGCCGACTTCCGCTTCCGCGACGGGTTCACAGGACGACGAGCCGGGCCAGCCGGGTGCGGCGCGGCGCCGTCCCCGTCTCCCGGACGGCCTTCGCCAGCCCGGGGCCCGCGCCCTGCACCACCGACAGGTGCCGCCGCGCCAGCCCGAACATCGTCGCGACCACCGGACGGCTCAGCGGCGCGTCCGCCCCGGCCACCGCGACCACGGCGGGACGCGGCGCGAACCGGGCGAGCGCCACCGGGGCGGCCCAGCCGTGCCGCAGCCGCGCCGCGTCCGCGACGGCGAGCACGGCCGTCCCGCCGGTGAACGCGACGGTCAGGCCGTCCGGCCCGGCCGCCGTGACCACGCCGGGCTCGCCCGTCGCCGCGTCCGGCAGCGGCGCCGCGACGAGCACCCGGTCGCCCGGGTCGAACCCGCCGCACGCCCCGGGACCCGGGTTGAGCCGTTCTTTCAGCGCCCGGTTGAGCGCCGTCGCGCCCGCGGCGCCGCCCGCCACGGGCGTCACCGCGAGGACGTCCTCGACCGGGATCCCGAGCGCGCGCGGGATCGAGTCGGTGACGAGCTGCACGGCCCGGTGGACGGCCTCGGCGTCGGAGGAGGCCGGGACGATCACGACCTCGCGGTCCGGCGCGTCCACCGCGACCAGCTCGCCGCCCCGCACGGCCGCCGTCAGCGTCTCCAGCGGGCCGGGCGGCCCGGACGGCTCCAGCTCGATCACCGGGACCGTCTGCGACTCCTCCAGGTCGTCCAGCACCCGGCCGGGCCCGGCGGCGGGCGGGGCGCCCGGCGCGGCGCCGAGCACCAGGTGCGCGCCGTCCGGGCAGGACTCGGCGAGCAGCGCGCACAGCTCGACGTCGAAGCCCGCCGCGTCCGCGACGATCAGCAGGTCCACGTCGAGGGGCGCGTGCTCGCCGCGCCCGAACACGACCGTGCCGGGCGCGGACGGCTCGGCGCGCGGCTCCAGCAGCGCGTGCGCCGACGTCACCGCGACGCCCTTGTCCGCGCGGTCGGCGAGCTCAGCGGCCGTATGGGCGGTCGGCGCGGCGATCGCGACCCGCAGGCCCCGCCCGGCGGCGGCGCCCGCCACGGTCAGCGCGGCGTCCGCCACCTCGGCGGGCGCGCCCCGCCACACCGACACGCCCGTCCGCAGCGCGGCCGTCAGTGCGAGCGACCGGTCCTCGGGCAGCCCGGCGCGCAGCGCGCGGACCTCGTCGTCGGGCAGGAGCGTCCCGGCCGTGGCGGTCAGCCGCTGGAACCCCTCGGCGGCCGTGTCCTCGGCGATCGCCCAGCGCGCCGGGCCGACCGTCTCCTCCGGCTCGGGCGGCTCGGCGTCGGGGTCGCCCTCGTCGAACTCCGGCTCCTCGGTGAGCGGCAGCAGCTCGCCCTCGTCCAGCGCGTCCGTCACCGCCCGGCGCGGATCGGGGACGCGCATCCGCTCCAGCGCCGCGACCACCTCGGCCGCCGCGACGACCGTGCTGCCGCGCCGCGCCGCCTCGGCGACCACGTGCTCGGCGAGCGCCCGGCCGCGCCGCGCGTCGTCGGGGCGGGCGCCGTCGCCGAGCAGCGCCCGCGCGAAATGGTCGGCCTGGCCCGGCGTGACGCCCGGCACCCGCAGCAGCCGCCACGGGTCGGCGGCCAGCAGCGCGGCGGCGCCCGGCCCGAGGCGCAGCACCGCCGGCCCGGCGAGCCCGGCCGGGGCGCCCGCCCGGTCCAGCAGCGCCGCGACCGCGTCGTGCGGGCTCGCCGCGTCCCCGGTCACGGGTGCGCCGCCGTCATGTCGGAGACGTCGTCCAGCGCGTCCCTGATCTCCTGCGGCAGGGTCAGCTCCTCACTCTCCAGCGCCGGCGCGAGCTGCGCGGCGGTGCGGGCGCCGACGATCGGCGCGGCCACGCCCTCGCGGTCGCGCACCCAGGTCAGCGCCACCCCGAGCGGCGACGCGCCGAGGCCCTCGGCGGCCGTCACGACGGACTCCACGATCCGTGAGCACTCCTCGTCCAGATAGGGCCGCACGAAGTCGGCGAAGCGCGGGTTGGCGGCCCGCGACCCCTTCGGCAGCCCCGTGCGGTACTTGCCGGTGAGCACGCCCCGGCCGAGCGGCGACCAGGGCAGCAGCCCCGCGCCCGCGTCGACCGTCGCGGGCACCAGCTCGCGCTCCACCTCGCGCCGCAGCAGCGAGTACTCGACCTGCGCCGACACGACCGGCGCGCGGCCGGGCCACGCGCGCTGCCACGCCGCCGCCTTCGCGACCTGCCAGCCCGCGTGGTTGGCGACGCCGACATAGCGGGTGCGGCCGGACGTCACGGCCTCGTCCAGCGCCGACAGCGTCTCCTCCGTCGGCGTCGCCGGGTCGTTGACGTGCAGGTGCCACAGGTCCACGTACTCCAGGCCGAGGCGCTCCAGCGACGCGTCCAGCGCGGCGATGAGGTGGCGGCGCGACCCGTCGTAGCGGCCGTCGCGGCGGATCGCGGACTTGGTCGCGACGACGACGTCCTCGCGCGCGACGTGCTCGCGCAGCAGATGGCCGAGGATCCGCTCGGCGTCGCCGTCCCCGTACACGTCCGCCGTGTCGACGAGCGTGCCGCCCGCCCCGGTGAACGCCCGGAGCTGCTCGGCCGCCTCGTCCGGACCGGTGTCCTCGCCCCAGGTCATGGTGCCGAGCCCGAGACGCGACACCCGCAGGCCGCTCCGCCCGACGTGACGCTCTTCCATAGGCGGTCAATGTAGCGCTCCGACGGCCCGCCCAGGCCGCGGCGACCGTCCCGCGACCCGTTCCCCTGCGGCGCGCGGAGGATTAGAGTGCTCGGCCATGTCGCCACCGCAGTTCTCGATGTACACCCCGACACCACCCGAGGACGGCGATGACGGGGACATCGAGCCGGTCTACGGCCTCGGGCCCGCCGACGACCCCGGCTTCTTCGCCTCGATCCGCACCCGCACCTACCTCGGCCAGTGGCGGATGACGGCGGTCGTCCTGATCCTCGGCCCCGCGCTCATCCTCGCCGTGTCGCCGCTGATCGTGCAGGGCGGCCCGAGCCGTCTCGGCGCGGTGCCCGCGTGGGTGCCGTGGCTGCCGCCGGTGCTGGCCGCGCTCGCCGCCGCGTTCCTCGGGCCGCGCCTGCCGCGTCCGCTCCCGCCGGGGCTCGGCCGCGCCGAGGCGACACGGCTCGCGGTCGCCCAGGCCCGGCAGGGGACGCTCGTGCTGTTCGCGCTCACCGAGGGGGTCATCCTGTGCGGGCTGCCGCTGGCGATGGTCGCCCGGGACGAGTGGATCTTCGTGCTGGCGTTCGTCCTCGGCTACCCGCAGCTCATCTGGAACCTGCTGCCGACCGCCGGGACGGTCGAGCGCGTCCGGCGGCGGCTGGAGGCCGGGGGAGCCGAGTCGCACCTGTGGTCGGGTCTGCTCGCGCCGCTGCCCGTGCCCGTCGTCCCGGACGAGGACGACGATCCCGAGCCGTGAGGATCTCGTAGAGTGCCCGTGTGACGACGCTTCTCCTGGTCCGCCACGGACTGACCGAGCTGACCGGACCCGTCCTCGCGGGCTGGACCCCCGCGCTCGGCCTGGACGACCGGGGCCGCGCCCAGGCCCGCGCGGTCGGCGCCCGGCTGGCCCCGGTCCCGCTCGCCGCCCTGGTGTCCAGCCCGCTGGACCGCTGCTTGCAGACGGCCGGGGAGATCGCCGCCGCGTCCGGCGCCGCCGCCCGGCCCGCCGGGATCGAGGTCGACGAGCGGTTCGGCGAGGTCCGCTACGGCGACTGGACCGGGCGTCCGCTCAAAGAACTGGCGAAAGAGCCGCTGTGGCGGGTCGTGCAGGCCCACCCGAGCGCCGCCGTGTTCCCCGGCGCGGACGGCGAGGGGCTGGCCGACGCGCAGAACCGCGCGGTCGCGGCCGTCCGGTCCTGGAACGCGCGCGTCGCCGCCGAGCACGGCGCGAACGCCGTCTATGCGGTCTGCACGCACGGCGACATCATCAAGGCGATCGTCGCCGACGCCCTCGGCCTGCACCTGGACCAGTTCCAGCGCATCCAGGCCGACCCCGCGTCGGTCACCGCGATCCGCTACACCGAGCTGCGGCCGTTCGTCGTCCGGCTGAACGACAACGGGGGCGACGTCGCCGGACTCGTCCCGCCGCCCGACACCGGTTCCGACACGGGTTCCGACACGGGCGACGCGGCCGCCGAGGGCGACGCGCCCGTCGGCGGCGGCGCGTAGGGTCGTCCCCATGCCGGTCATCTCGTTTGAACAGCCCGACAGGTTCGTCGCCGGAGTCGTCGGCGAACCGGGCGACCGCGCCTTCTTCCTGCAGGCGCGCGACGGCCGCCGCGTCACCAGCGTCGGGCTGGAGAAGTTCCAGGTCACGCTGCTGGCCGAGCGGCTGGAGGAGCTGCTGGACGAGATCCTGCGGCGCGCCGGCGGCGAGCCGCAGGTACCGGCCGTCACGCCCGCCGAGCTCCGCGACGACGGGCCGCTCGACCAGCCCGTCGAGGAGGAGTTCCGCGTCGGCACGATGGCGCTCGCCTGGGACCCCGAGGACGAGCGCGTCGTGATCGAGGCGCAGGAGGTCACCGACGCGGGCGACGCCGAACCCGAGGTCGGCGGCACCGACCCGGCCGTCGCGGTGCTGCGGGTGCGGATCACCGCCGCGCAGGCCCGCGCGTTCGCCGAGCGGGCGCTGCGGGTCGTGGCGGCGGGCCGTCCGCCGTGTCCGCTGTGCGGGCTGCCGCTCGACGCCGTCGGGCACGTGTGCCCGCGCCAGAACGGATATCTCGGCTGAGATGGCGGCGCACTGGATCAACACCCATCCGGCCGGGAGAATGGGGCCATGACTCCCTCGTCCGGTGACCGGGGCTCGGCCGGCGACGGCGCGCTGGAGCGCACCGCGCCGATCCCGCCGCCCGACCCGTCGTCCCCGCACGAGGTGCGGGCCGCCGAGCGGCTGCTGCTCGACGGCCGCCTCACCGTGGAGGGGCGCCTCGTGCAGGCGTCGAACGCCACGCTGTACTGCGCGGTCGAGTCCGGGCGCGTCCGCGCGGCGTGCGTCTACAAGCCGGTCTCGGGGGAGCGCCCGCTGTGGGACTTCCCGGACGGGACGCTCGCGCAGCGCGAGGTCGCCGCGTACGCGGTGTCGCAGGTCATGGGGTGGAACATCGTCCCGCCGACCGTCCACCGCGACGGCCCCTACGGGCCCGGCATGGTGCAGCTCTGGGTCGAGCCCGACCCCGACGTCGACCTCGTGGCCCTGTCGCGCTCGGAGGCGCCCGCGATCCGTCGCATGGCCGTGTTCGACGCGGTCATCAACAACGCCGACCGCAAGATCGGCCACCTGCTCCCGCCCGGCGGCGCGCACGTGTACGGCTGCGACCACGGCGTCACGTTCTCCGCCGAGTACAAACTGCGGACGGTCCTGTGGCAGTGGCGCGGGGAACGGCTCACCGACGAGGCCGTCGAAGCGCTCGGCCGCGTCCGCGACGCCCTGGACGGCGGCCTCGGCGAGCGCCTGTCCGGGCTGCTGACGGCCGAGGAGGTCGCGGCGACGCGGCACCGGGTCGAGCTGATGCTGCGGCACCGCGTCCACCCCTTCCCGTCGGAGGACTGGCCCGCCGTGCCCTGGCCGCCGCTCTGACGGCCCCGCCGCCCGGCGCGCGTGCGGGCCGTGCTCGAATACCGGCATGTGCACGGCGATCGTCCATGTCGACCCGGCGTCCCCCGTCCCCGTCCTCCTCGCGGGCGTCCGCGACGAGTTCACCGGCCGCGCCTGGGAGCCGCCCGGCCGGCACTGGCCCGACCGGCCCCGGCTGGTCGGCGGCCGGGACCTGCGGGCGGGCGGCACCTGGTTCGCCGTCGACCCCGACGCCCCCCGCGCCGCCTGCGTCCTGAACGGGCGCGGCGCGCTGCCGCCGGAGGACGCGCGGATCTCCCGGGGCGGCCTGCCGCTGCTGGCCGCCGCCGGGGACGGCCCGCAGTCCCTCGACCTGCCCCGCTACGAGCCGTTCCACCTGCTCGCCGCCGGTCCTCGCCGAGTCGTCCTGTGGAGCTGGAACGGCCGCGACCTGCGCGAACGGACGCTCGGCACCGGGCTGAGCATCATCGTCAACAGCGGCCTTGAGGGCGAGGACCACGCCGAGGGCGGCGCGGAGGAGGCGAGCATGGCGGCGCGGCTGGCCTACTTCCGGCCCCGGTTCGCGGCGGCGGCCCGTCCGGCGCCCGTGCCGGGGGAGCCCGTCGCGACCGCGTGGGGCGCCTGGACGCCGCTGCTGGAGGGCGGCGGCCTGCCCCGCACCGACGCGCGGGCGCTGCTCCCGCTCGTCGACCTCGGCGACGGACGGGTCTGGGGCACCGGCTCGGTCAGCCTCGCCGCGCTGGCGCCGTCCGGCGTGCGCTACGACTTCTCCGGCACGCCCGGCGACCCCGCCGCCTGGACCGCGATCCCCTGACCCCCGCGTTCCCCGACCCGGGTACGGGATGCTGACTCTGAGTGCTAATTTGACTACCTGGTGCGATCTTCCTGGGGCGTCACGGGGCAGCCACTCCGAGACGGTCCTCGGGGAGCGTCGGACGACGGGGGAGTGCTCATGGCGTTCAGCGGACGGACGGCGGCGATCACCGCCGGCATCGGCGCGGTCGCGCTCGGTCTCACGGCCTGCGGCGGCGGGGGCGGCGGCGGTGGCGGGACGGGCGGCACGCTCAAGGTCGTCGGGTCCGCCGACGTCGACCACCTCGACACCTCCAGCGGCTACACCACCGTCAGCAGCCTGCTGACCCGGCAGTTCGCGCGGGCGCTGTTCAGCTTCCGGGGCAGCGACACGTTCGAGGAGGCCATCAAGGTCCGCCCGGACGTCGCCGCCGACCTCCCGACGCAGCAGAACGGCGGGATCAGCGCGGACGGCAGAACCTACACGATCAAGCTCCGGCAGGGCGTGCGGTGGAACACCCAGCCGCCGCGGGAGGTGACCGCCGCCGACTTCGTCCGGGGCATCAAGCGGATCTGCAACCCGGCCAAGCCGTCCGGCGGCATGGCGTACTACACCGAGACGATCCAGGGGCTCTCGGCGTACTGCGACGGCTACGGCAAGGTCGACGCCAAGGACCCGAAGGCGATGGCCGCCTACCAGAACGGCCACGACGTCGCCGGGCTCACCGCGCGCGACGACAAGACGCTCGTCGTCAAGCTGACCTCGCCCGCCAGCGACTTCACCAACATCCTCGGCCTCCAGTTCGCCGCCGCAGCGCCCGCCGAGTACGACCGCTACGTCCCCGACAGCCCGCAGTTCCGGACGCACACGATCTCCGACGGCCCGTACCAGATCACCTCGTACACGCCGAACAAGCAGTACGTCCTGGACCGCAACCCGGCGTGGAGCGCGCAGACCGACCAGCTCCGCGCGCAGAAGCCGCAGCGCATCCAGATCACGATGGGGCAGGACTCGCCGGACGTCGTCCAGCAGCAGATGGAGCAGGGCTCGGCCGACCTGTCGTGGGACCAGACCGTCCCGACGTCGAAGATCCCGAGCCTCAAGGGCAACGCGAACTTCAAGATCATGGATGGGTCGACCAGCAACCCCTACCTCGTCTTCAACACGCTCAGCCCGAACAACGGCGGCGCGCTCGGCAAGGCGCAGGTCCGGCAGGCGATCCAGTACGCGATCGACAAGACGGCGCTCGTCCAGATCTACGGCGGCCCGGACGTCAGCGAGGTGCTCAACCAGGTCATCCCGCCCCGCAGCGTCGGCTACCAGCAGTTCAACCTGTACCCGACGCCGGGCAACGGCGGCGACCCGAACAAGTGCAAGCAGGCGCTCGCCGCCGCCGGGTACCCGAACGGGATCACGCTGAAGTTCCCGTACCGCGTCTCCAGCAACCACCCGAAGATCGCGCAGTCGGTGCAGGCGAACCTCAAGGCGTGCGGCATCACCGCCAACCTCACGCCCGACACCAACGGCACCTTCTACAACACGACGCTGGTGACCCCGGCCGACGCCAAGGCCGGCAAGTGGGACATCGCGGGCCCGGGGTGGATCCCCGACTGGTACGGCAACAACGGGCGCACCAACATCGTCCCGCTGTTCGACGGACGCCACTACGGGCCCAACTCCACCGACTACGGCGGCTACGACAACCCGAAGGTCAACCAGCTCATCGACCGGGCGCTGGAGGCCAAGGACGCGGGCGCCGCCGCCGGGTTCTGGGCCGCCGCCGACAAGCTCATCATGCAGGACGCCGCCGTCGTGCCCTTCATGAACCAGAAGTACCCGATCTTCCACTCGTCCCGGGCGAAGAACACGCTCTACCTGCCGATGTACCAGGGCTTCGACTTCGGCCAGGTCGGCCTGTCCTGACCGCTCGGACGTGAAAGGGCGCCGATGACACTTCTCCAGGTGACCGACCTGCGGGTCTCCTTCGACACCCCGGACGGCGTGGTGCGCGCCGTCCGGGGCATGTCGTTCGCCCTGGACCGGGGCCGGACGCTCGGCATCGTCGGCGAGTCCGGCTCCGGCAAGAGCGTCGCGACGCAGACGCTGATGCGCCTCACCCCGGGCGCCCGCGTCACCGGCCGGGCGCTGTTCGAGGGCCAGGACCTCCTGACGGTCTCCGACCGGCGGATGCGCGAGCTGCGCGGCGCCGAGATCGGCATGATCTTCCAGGACCCGCTGTCCAGCCTGCACCCGCTGTACAAGGTCGGCCGCCAGATCGAGGAGATGATCCGCGCGCACGACTCCAAGGCGACGCGCGACCAGGCCCGCAAGCGGGCGGTGGAGATGCTCGGGCTGGTCGGCATCCCCCGTCCGGACCGGCGCGCGGACGACTACCCGCACCAGTTCTCCGGCGGGATGCGCCAGCGCGCGATGATCGCGATGGCGCTGGCGCTCAACCCCAAGCTGATCATCGCCGACGAGCCCACGACGGCGCTGGACGCGACCGTCCAGGCGCAGATCCTCGACCTGATGCGGCGGCTGCAGCGCGAGTTCGACACCGCCCTCATCATGATCACCCACGATCTCGGCGTGATCGCCGACATGGCCGACGAGGTGCTCGTCATGTACGGGGGGCGTCCGGCCGAGGTCGCGGGCCGCCGCGACCTCTACTACCGGCCGCACCACCCCTACACCAAGGGCCTGCTGGAGTCGGTGCCGTCGCCCACCGGCGGGGACCGGCTGCAGACGATCAGCGGGCAGCCGCCGAGCCTGATCAACCTGCCGTCCGGGTGCGTGTTCCATCCGCGCTGCCCGTACGTCATGGACCGCTGCCCGGTGGACGAGCCGCCGCTGGACCCGGCGGGCGAGCCCCGCCTGGACCCGGGCACCGGGCACGTCTCGGCGTGCTGGCTGCCGCACGACATCGCCGGGCTGGACGAGCGCGCCGAGACCGCCCGCACCGAGGCCGCGCGGCTCGGACGGTCCGGCGCGGACGGGGGGAACGGCCGATGACGGGCGAGGACGACGTTCTCGTGGCGGCCGAGGGCGTGGTGAAGCACTTCCCCATCCGGCAGGGGATCGTGTTCAAGAAGGAGATCGCGCGCGTCCACGCCGTCGACGGCGTGGACCTGTCGGTCCGGCGCGGCGAGACGCTCGGGATCGTGGGGGAGACCGGGTCGGGCAAGTCCACGCTGGCGCGCTGCCTCACCGGGCTCCACCCCGTCACGGCCGGCAGGATCTTCTTCGAGGGCACCGACATCACCCGGCTGTCGCGGGCGGGGCTGAAGGCGTTCCGCCGCGACGTCCAGATGATCTTCCAGGACCCCTACGGGTCGCTGAACCCGCGCCGCCGCGTCGGGTCGATCATCGGGGACCCGTTCGCGATCCACGGGCTCGCGGACGGGGCCGAGCGCCGCCGCCGCGTCCAGGAGCTGATGGAACTGGTCGGGCTGAACCCCGAGCACTACAACCGGTTCCCCGCCGAGTTCTCCGGCGGGCAGCGGCAGCGGATCGGCGTGGCGCGGGCGCTGGCCGTCCGGCCGCGCCTGGTGGTGTGCGACGAGCCGGTGTCGGCGCTGGACGTGTCCATCCAGGCGCAGGTGATCAACCTGCTGCGCGACCTGCAGACCGAACTCGGCCTCACCTACATCTTCATCGCGCACGATCTGTCGGTCGTCCGGTACGTCAGCGACCGCGTCGGCGTGATGTACCTCGGGCGGATCGTGGAGTCGGCGCCCGCGTCCGGCCTCTACGGCCGGCCCCGGCACCCGTACTCGGCGGCGCTGCTGTCGGCGGCGTCGATCGCCGACCCCGACGAGGCGGCCCGCGCGGAGCGCATCGTGCTGACGGGGGACGTCCCGTCGCCGATCGACCCGCCGTCCGGCTGCCGGTTCCACCCGCGCTGCCCGAAGGCCCAGGACCGCTGCACCACCGAGGACCCGCCGCTCGTCCCACGCGACGGCGACCCGCCCGACCACGTGACGGCCTGCCACTTCCCGGTCGAGCCCGGCGAGCACCTGGCCCGCCGCGAGGCCGGCATCACCCAGGTCTCCACCGACCCCGACCTCCCGGAGGCGGCTCCATGAGCGCGCCTGCGGCGCGCGCCGCGCGCTGGACTGAGGAGCGGCGGGAGCTTGCGACCAGAGCGACGAGGGAAGCGCGCGGCTTGAGGCGCGCCGCGGGCGTGCGGGGGGCAGCATGAGTTACTCCGATTTGCAGGCGGAGGCCGTGCCGGTGGAGCCGGGGGCCGGGGCGGCGGTGCGGGGGCGGTCGCCGTTCCGGCTGGCGTGGGCGCGGTTCCGGCGGGACAAGCTGGCGGTGGTGTCGCTCGTCGTGCTCGCGCTGATGGTGGCGTTCGCGGCGATGGCGCCGCTGTGGGCGTCGTGGACGGGCCATCCGTATGACGCGACGTTCCCGAAGACGGCGCTGGACGTGGACGGGCAGCCCGTCGGCCCGTCCCGGCACTTCTGGCTCGGCGCCGACCAGCTCGGCCGCGACGTGCTCGTCCGGGCGGCGTACGGGGCGCGGATCTCGCTGATCGTCGGGGTGGTCGCGTCGGTGCTGGCGTCGCTGCTCGGGGTGGCGGTGGGGACGCTCGCCGGGTTCGTCGGCGGCTGGCTCGACACGCTGCTCGCCCGGCTGATGGACCTGACGCTCGCGCTGCCGTACCTGCTCGTGGCGATCATGCTGGCCACGACGTTCCAGATCTCGTCGGTGTTCTCCAGCCTGACGCTGACGATCGTGGTGATCGCGTTCTTCTCGTTCGCGGCGTTCGGCCGGATCATCCGCGGCCAGGTGCTGTCGCTGAAGGAGAAGGAGTTCGTCGAGGCGGCCCGGTCGCTCGGCGCGGGCAACCTGCGGATCATGTTCGTGGACGTCCTGCCGAACCTCGTGGCGCAGGTGACCGTCCTGACGTCCCTGCTGATCCCGACGTCGATCGTGTTCGAGGCGACGCTGTCGTTCCTCGGCGTCGGGGTGCGGCTGCCGATGCCGAGCTGGGGTTCCATGCTCGGCGAGGGCAGCGACGTGTTCCAGACGGCGTGGTGGCTGCTGGCCGTCCCCGCGATCCTCCTGCTGCTGACCACCCTGTCGTTCAACCTGCTCGGCGACGGGATCCGCGACGCCCTCGACCCGCGCAGCGAGCGCCTGATCGGGAAGAGGTGACCCCGTGCTGCGTTTCGTGATCCGCAGGCTGCTGTACGCCGTCCTCGTGCTGTGGCTCGTGTCGACGCTCGTGTTCGTGTTCCTGCACGTGTCGCCGGTGCCGGTCGAGCGCGTCATCGGCGGCCCGCGCGCGACCACCGACACGCTCGCGCAGATCCGCCGCAACCTCGGCCTGGACCAGCCCGCGATCGTCCAGTACGGGCAGTGGCTCGGCCGGCTGGTGCGCGGCGACCTCGGCGACTCCTACGTCAACGGGACGTCGGTGACGTCGCTGATCGCCGACCGGCTCCCGACGACGCTGTGGCTGGTGTTCGGCGCGGGCGTCCTGTGGTTCATCGGCGGTGTCGCGACGGGCGTGTTCAGCGCGACGCGGGCGCGCGGCCTCGGCGACCGCGTCGCGACGGTGTTCGTGCTGGTCGGCCTGTCCACGCCGCCGTTCGTGATGGCGCTGGTGCTCCTGTTCCTGTTCTCCACCGAACTCGGCCTGGCCGGGATCCACTGGTTCGAGGCCGGGCCGCCGCTGCAGGAGCACTTCCTCCAGCGCATGGTCCTGCCGTGGATCGCGCTGGCGTTCCTGATGATCGCGACGTACACGCGGCTGACGCGCGGGTCGATGCTGGACGTCCTCGGCGAGGACTACATCCGGACGGCCCGCGCCAAGGGCCTGTCGGAGCGCCGCGTGGTGTACCGGCACGGGCTGCGGGCGGCGCTGACGCCGGTCGTCACCCAGTTCGGCATCGACCTCGGCGCGCTCATCGGGTCCACGATCGTCACCGAGAAGGTGTTCGGGCTCCAGGGCGTCGGCCAGCTCGTCTACCAGTCCATCGCGCTCGGCGACACCCCGGTGATCATCGGGGTGACGCTGGTCGTGACGGTGTTCGTCGTGGCGGCGAACCTGCTGGTCGACATCGGCTACTCGTTCCTGGATCCGCGCGTCCGGCTGGCGTGAGCGGCGTGCGCGGCCGGAGGAACGATCTCGGCTTAACGGCGCGAGTCGGCCACGGATAAGCTCGGCTCATGCGATCGTGGTCCGCTCCCGAAGTCCCCCGTCTCACCGCCGCCGGGCTCCCCGCGGCGACCGGGCCGCTGCACCTGTACGACACGGGGACGGGCGCCGTCCGCGCGACCGGGCCCGGCCCGACGGCGCGGATGTACGTCTGCGGGATCACCCCCTACGACGCGACGCATCTCGGGCACGCCAATACGTATCTGGCGTTCGACCTGGTCAACCGGGTCTGGCGGGACCTCGGGCACGACGTCCACTACGTCCAGAACGCCACCGATGTGGACGACCCGCTGCTGGAACGTGCCGAGCGGACCGGCGAGGACTGGCGGGCGCTCGCCGACCGCGAGATCGAGCTGTTCCGCACCGACATGGCCGCGCTGCGGATCCTGCCGCCCGCCCAGTACGTCGGGGCGGTCGAGGCGATCCCGCTGGTCGTGGAGATGGTCGAGAAGCTGCGCGCCAAGGACGCCGCCTACGAACTGGACGGCGACATCTACTTCCCCGTCGCGGCCGACCCGGCGTTCGGCGAGGTCAGCGGCCTGGACCGGACGGCGATGGCGCCGGTCTTCGCCGAGCGCGGCGGCGACCCGGACCGTCCCGGCAAGCGGGACCCGCTGGACGCGCTGCTGTGGCTGGCGCGGCGCCCCGGCGAGCCCGGCTGGGAGTCG
This sequence comes from Actinomadura rubteroloni, assembly GCF_002911665.1. Taxonomy (NCBI): domain Bacteria; kingdom Bacillati; phylum Actinomycetota; class Actinomycetes; order Streptosporangiales; family Thermomonosporaceae; genus Actinomadura; species Actinomadura rubteroloni. The sequence goes on along the minus strand of NZ_MTBP01000006.1, from coordinate 61,172 downwards.
CCGTTCGGCGTCGGGCGTCCCGGCTGGCACGTCGAGTGCTCGGCGATCTCGCTCGAACACCTCGGGATGGCCTTCGATGTGGAGGGCGGCGGTTCGGACCTGGCGTTCCCGCACCACGAGATGAGCGCCGCGCACGCGCAGGTCGCCACCGGGGAGCGTCCGCACGCCCGCGCCTACGTCCACGCGGGCATGGTCGCGCTGGACGGCGAGAAGATGTCCAAGTCGCGCGGAAACCTCGTCTTCGTCTCCCGGCTGCGCAACGACGGCACGGACCCGATGGCGATCCGGCTGGCGCTGCTCGCCCACCACTACCGGTCGGACTGGGAGTGGACGGGCGCCGACCTGACGGCCGCGCAGGAGCGGCTGGAGCGGTGGCGGGCGGCGGTCGCGCGTCCGGCCGGCCCGGACGCCGCCGCGACGGCCGCCGAGGTCCGCGCCCGCCTCGCCGACGACCTCGACGCGCCCGGCGCGCTCGCCGCGCTGGACCGCTGGGCCGACGGCGAGGGAACCGACTCCGGCGCGCCCGCCCGGATCCGCGCCGTCGCCGACGCGCTGCTCGGCATCGCGCTCTAGCGGCCGGTCACGCGGCGGCCCGCGCCGCCGCGTCCGCCGACCTGCGGGCCCGGCGCGCCATCCGCCGCCGCGCCCGCCACAGCGCCAGCGGCGCGCCCGCGCGGCGCAGCGGCCCCGGGACGAGCCGGTAGAAGAACGCGCCCGTCCGCAGCAGGAACCACAGGAACCGCTCCCGGCGCGGCCCCCACGGCAGCCCGTACTGCTCCCGGACGCGCGGCGGCAGCACCCCGGTCGTGATGAACCGGAACAGCCACAGTCCGGGCCACAGCCACCACAGCTTGCGCGCCCGCAGGACGGCGCGGGCGACCGCGCGTCCGTCGTCGGTGACCTCCAGCGAGCCGATCATGCGGTCCATATAGGCGCGGAACGCCGGGAGGTCGGCGGGCTGCGCGCCGGGCGGGCAGCCGAGCACGTCCGCGACGTACCGGGCCTGCTCGACGTAGGCGCCCGACAGGTCGCCGCCGGGGGAGCCGAGGATCTCCTCGTGGACGTACAGCGCCGCGTCGGTGAGGGTGGCGTTCACCCACACCTGGAGATCGGGGTCGTTGCCCGAGTACCCGGGCCCGGTGACGCGCTCGTGGAGGCGGCGGATCCCGCGCCCGAGCCGTTCGGCCTCGTCCTGCTCGCCGAACGCGACGATGGCGAGGAAGTCCAGCGTCCCGAACAGCCGGTCCAGCGGACGGTCCCGCATGTCGCTGTGCTCGGCGACGCCCCGCGCGACGGCCGGGTGCGCGACCTGCAGCAGCAGCGCGCGGCCGGCGGCGAGCATCACGGCGGGCTCGGCGGCCAGCCTCCGCAGCACGGCGCGGTCGGGGACGGGAGCGGTCATCGCGGTCCTTCCGCCGGGTGCGGTCCCGGCATCGTCGCGCACCCGGCGGACGCCCGCAAGCCCCTCTTCGACCCGCTGTCAATAACTCCCGGCGGCCGTCAGCCCGCGTCGCGGCGGCGCAGGTACCGCTCGAAGTCGCGGGCGATGGCGTCGCCGGTGGCCTCGGGCAGGTCGGCGGCGTCCTTCTGCTCCTCCAGCGTCCGGACGTACTCGGCGACCTCGGAGTCCTCCTCGGCCAGCTCGTTGACGCCGTTCTCCCAGGCCCGCGCCTCCTCGGGGAGTTCCCCGAGCGGGACGGTGATGTCCAGGAGGTCCTCCACGCGGCGGACCAGAGCGAGCGTCGCCTTCGGGGACGGCGGCTGCGCGACGTAGTGCGGCACCGCCGCCCACAGCGCGACCGTGCTGAGGTCGGCCTTGGCGCACGCGTCCTGCAGGACGCCGAGGATCCCCGTCGGCCCCTCGTAGCGCGTCGGCTCCAGGCTGAGCGTGGTGATCAGGCCGGGCTCGGACGCCGACCCCGTCACCGGCACCGGACGGGTGTGCGGCGCGTCGGCCAGCAGCGCCCCGAGCAGGACGACCTTCGTCACGTCCAGCTCCAGCATCAGCCCGACCAGCTCGGCGCAGAACGAGCGCCACCGCATGTTCGGCTCGATCCCGTGGACGAGCACGACGTCCCGTCCGGTGGGGAGCCGCGCCCAGGACACCCGGGTCGTGGGCCAGGAGATCCCGCGGCTCTCGCCGTCGGTCATCTCCACGACCGGCCGGGTCACCTGGAAGTCGTAGTAGTCGTCCGGGTCGAGTTCGGCGATGGGAGTGGACTCCCAGCTCGCCGCGAGGTGCCGGACGACCCCGCTCGCGGACTCTCCCGCGTCGTTCCACCCTTCAAAGGCGGCCACGACGACCGGATCGACCAGTTCAGGCACGCTCTCCAGTTCGACCACGCGCTGCCTCCTTCCGACGTCGGGTACAGCGTCACCGGACGGCGCGGTATTTCCGGGGGCCGCCGCGCAAGATCGGTGATGGCCAGCCTACGTCCTCGCGGAGCGACCCACCCCGTCGTCGGGCGGCCCGGACGCGGTGTCCGGGCGGCCCGACGACGGGGCCGGGGCGGCGGTCGGGTCCGCTCAGCGCTTGCCGTCGGTGGTGTGGACGATCAGCACGTCGCAGGGCGACCGGTGCGACAGGTTCGCCGGGACGGACCCGAGGATCCGCCCGGCCAGCGAGTTCAGGCCGCGGTTCCCGACGACGACGAGGTCGGCCTCGCGGTCCCGGGCGATGCTCGCGATGACGTCCACCGCGTCGCCCTCCCGCGCGACCTCCTCGATGTCCTTGGCGCCGGCCGCGACGGCCCGCTCCCGCGCGGCGCGCAGGGCGTCCTCGGCGGGCGTGGCGCCCTGGACCTTGTAGGCCAGGTCGCCGAGCCGGTCGGCGGCGTTCAGCCGCTCCTTCTCCGACATCGGGTTGTACGCGGACGCGAGCAGCAGCGTGGCGCCGGTCGCGGCGGCAAGCTGGGCGGCCCGGTCGACCGCGCGGAACGAGGTTTTCGAGCCGTCGGTGCCGACGAGAATGGTGCGGTACGCGCTCATGCCGCTCCTTACCGGTAAGTAGTCTGGGAGGGGCACGTTATCGGTCTGTTGCCCGGTGCGCCAGAACGGGCGCGGGACGTCACAGGGGACCGGGGGCCGCTCCAAATAAACTGGCGCGGCATGAGCACTCCGCGACCGGTGTCCTCGCGCCGGGCTCGCCGGGAACGCGGCAGAAGTCCACGGTGATCATGAGTTGCGGCTCGTCCCCGAGCAGTCGGCGGACGCGCTCGGCGTCCATCACCCGGAGGCCAGTACTTCAACACGTGATCTATCCTCGGGGGTCCCTTTCCGTCCCCCGAGGAGGAACCCCCGTGCAGGGTCCCGGCGCGCTGCGGGCCGTCCTGTTCGACATGGACGGCCTGCTCATCGACTCCGAGCGGCTGTGGCTGGAGGTCGAGTTCGAGGTCGTCGCCCGGCTCGGCGGCCGGTGGACCGAGGAGCACCAGCACGCGCTCGTCGGCGGCTCGCTGGCCGGCGCGGTCGCCTACATGCTGGAGCTGACCGGTGCGGACGTCCCGGCCGCGACCGTCGGGGCGTGGCTGCTGGACGGCATGGCCGAGCGGCTGGGCGCGGCCGTCCCGCTGCTGCCGGGCGCGAAGGAGCTGCTGGCCGAGGTCCGCGCGGCGGGCGTCCCGGCGGCGCTGGTGTCCTCCAGCCACCGGCGGCTCATCGAACCGGTGCTGGACGCGATCGGGCGCGAGCACTTCGCGGTGACGGTCGCGGGCGACGAGGTGGCGCGCACCAAGCCCGACCCCGAGCCGTACCGGACGGCGGCGGCGCGGCTCGGCGCCGACCCGCGCGCGTGCGTCGTCCTGGAGGACTCCCCGAACGGGCTCGCGGCGGCGGAGGCGGCGGGCTGCGCGACGGTCGCGGTGCCGAGCCTCCTGCCGGTCGCGGCGGCGCCGGGCCGGACGGTCGTGGCGTCGCTGCGGGACGTGGACCTGGCGTTCCTGCGCTCCCTGGTGCCCTCGCCCTGATCCCGAGACCTCCCCGCCACCTTGTCGTTACCTCCCCGTGATCACCCGTCTCGGGGTCGGCATCCCGCCGGAGGATGAGGCGCGGACGGCTCCGAACCGTCCCTGGGAAGGAGTATCCCGGCCGCGTACGGTGTGAGCATGGGGGAGAGCACAGCCGTTCGGAGTGAGGGGCCGGGATGAGCGACGCGATGATCTTCGCGATCAGCCTCGGGGTGACGATCCTCGGGCTCGTCGCGAGCTGGGGCGTCCACCGCCGCCGGGGCGCGGCGACGGGCCTGCGCGGCGCGTCGCTGGCGCTGGTGCCGCTCGCGGCGGCCATGACGGGCGTGACGGAGTTCTTCGTCGACCTGGCGTTCAGCCCCGTCAAGTGGATCGGCGTGGGCGTGGCCGGGCTCGCCGTGGTGCTCTACCTGTCGTCCGGCGCGATGCTGAGCCGGCGCGCGGGCGCGGCGCCCGCGGAGGCGCCCGCAGGGAAGAAGGCGCGCCCGCAGGCCGGCGGCGGCGGACGCGGCGCGGTGGAGCCGCCCGCGCGGCGCGACGGCGGGGACCCCGAGCTGGCGGAGATCGAGGAGATCCTGCGCAACCGCGGCATCAGCTAGACCGCATGATCCGGTCCCGTCGCGGGGCCGGTTCCGAGGGCGTCCCGGCCGGGGCGCCGCCCGTGATCGCGCGGGCGGCGCCCCGGCCGTGTTTCTTCCGGTGAAGATCGCCGTCCGGAGGACGGTTGATATCGGAACGGACTCGGATCGGTAAAGCTTGTCGTTGTCGGGCTTCGGACGGTCCAAGCATCGATGTGACCAAACGTACTATTCGGGCGATTCACCCGTTAGGCCGGTCGGACGCGTGTGCCCGAGATGACGACGAGATCACAAGTCAGATACGGGGACTGGCGTCCGTCGCCCGGTCGATGGACAGTCGTGCTCGAAGCACGAGGTATCCCTCCGGCAAACGCGGCATGACGGGCATGGACGGCGCTGGACGATCTCCGTCGCCGGACGGCCCGCGCGCCGTCGGCGGCGGTGCCGCACCACGGCCGGATCGGTAGGAGGTAGGAAAGCGTGACCACACCCCTAGAGGTGTCCGGTTCGGAGTCCGAGGCGCAACCCGAGGCCGTCCTCGCGGGCGTCGGGGCGAAACAGATCCAGGGCCGGTCCCTGGGCCAGATCGCCTGGCTCCGCCTGCGGCGCGACAAGGTCGCGCTCACCGGCGGCGTCATCGTCGTGCTGCTGATCGTCGTGGCGATCGTCGGCCCGTTCCTGGTCCAGTCCCCGCTGACCTACCACCAGGACCTGATCGACCCGACGTACAACCGGCCCAACAGCGGCATCTGGCACACCGGCATCTCGGGCGAGCACTGGCTCGGCGTCGAGCCCGGCACCGGCCGCGACATGCTCGCCCGCATCGTCCACGGGGCGCGGATCTCGCTGCTCGTGGCGTTCCTGGCGACGCTGCTGTCGGTCGTCATCGGCGTCGTCCTCGGCATCACCGCCGGGTACTTCGGCCGCTGGGTCGACACCGTGATCAGCCGCGCGATGGACGCGTTCCTCGCCTTCCCGCTCCTGCTGTTCGCGATCGCGCTCGTCGGGGTCGTCTCCGACGGCGCGTTCGGGCTCAAGGGCAACGGGCTCCGGGTGAGCGTCCTGGTCTTCGTGATCGGCTTCTTCAACTGGCCGTACATCGGCCGCGTCATCCGCGGGCAGACGCTGTCGCTGCGCGAGCGGGAGTTCGTGGACGCGGCGCGCAGCCTCGGCGCGCGCAACGGCTACATCCTGTTCAAGGAGCTGCTGCCGAACCTCGTCGCGCCGATCCTGGTGTACTCGACGCTGCTGATCCCGACCAACATCCTCTTCGAGGCAGCACTCTCGTTCCTCGGCGTGGGGGTGATCCCGCCGACCCCGTCGTGGGGCGGGATGCTCACGCTCGCGGTGCCGATCTACTCGTCCGACCCGATGTACATGATCGTGCCGGGCCTGGCGATCTTCATCACCGTCCTCGCCTTCAACCTCCTCGGTGACGGGCTGCGGGACGCTCTCGACCCCCGGGCCAAGTGACCCCGGTTTTCTTCCTGTCACACGAATGAAGAGGTGCGCCTGCGCATGAAGAAGATCAGACCCCTCGCGGCCGCTGCGGCCGTGCTCGTGACCGGGGCGGCCCTGACGGCCTGCAACGGCGGGTCGGGCGGATCCAGCGGACCCGGTTACAACGCCGCGGTGAACAAGGTCGTCAACGCGTCCGACACGAAGGGCGGCACGCTCCGCCTGGCCGACTCCGACGACTTCGACTCCCCGGACCCCGGCAACACCTACTACGCCTGGACGCAGAACTTCGCGCGCCTGTACGGGCGCGGCCTGACGACCCTGGCGCCGGGCGCGGGCCAGGAGACGCTGAAGGTCGTCCCGGACCTCGCCACGAGCCTCGGCACGCCGGGCGACGGCGGCAAGACCTGGACGTACAAGCTGCGGACCGGCGTCAAGTACGACGACGGCACCACGGTCACGGCGCAGGACGTCAAGTACGCCATCGAGCGCAGCAACTACTCCGACGAGCTCCAGCTCGGCCCGAAGTACTTCAAGGCCTACCTCCAGGACAACTCGCCCGCGTACAAGGGCCCCTACAAGGACAAGAGCGACTCGGGCCTGAAGTCCATCGAGACCCCGGACCCGCAGACGATCGTCTTCCACCTGGCCAAGCCGTTCGCGGAGTTCGACTACCTGGCCGCGATGTCGCAGTCGATGCCGGTGCCGAAGGCCAAGGACACGGGCCTGAAGTACGAGTCGAAGATCGTCTCGTCGGGCGCGTACAAGGTCGACAGCTACGTCCGCGGCAAGTCGATGACGCTGTCGCGCAACACGTACTGGGACCAGAAGACGGACCCGATCCGCAAGGCGCTGCCGGACAAGATCGACCTGCAGCTCAAGCAGAACCCCGATGACATCGACAACCGGCTCCTGGCCGGCAAGCTCGACATGGACATCACGGGCGTCGGCGTCCAGAGCGGCACGCAGGGCAAGGTGCTGCAGGGCAACCAGAAGGGCTTCACCGACAACCCCTTCCAGGGCTTCCTGCGCTTCCTGTCGCTCAACATCCACGTGAAGCCGCTCGACAACATCCACTGCCGGACCGCGGTCCAGTACGCCACCGACAAGGTCGCCGCGCAGACGGCCTACGGAGGCCCGCTGGCCGGCGGTGACCTCGCGACGACGCTGCTGCCGCCGTCGGTCGCCGGCTACCGCAAGTTCGACCTGTACCCGCAGACCTACAAGAAGGCCGGCGGCCTGGACGACGCCACGATCGCCAAGGCCAAGCAGGAGCTGGCGGCGTGCGGCCAGCCCAACGGCTTCTCCACCAAGATCTCCGCCCGGTCCGACCGGCCCAAGGAGGTCGCGATGGCCCAGGCGATCCAGCAGGGCCTGACGAAGGTCGGCATCAAGGTCGACATCGTCCAGTTCCCGGCCGGCGACTACTTCAACAAGTACGTCGGCGCTCCGAAGTACGTCCACGACCACGGCATCGGCATGATGCTCATGGCGTGGGCCGCGGACTGGCCGACCGGCTACGGGTTCCTGTCGCAGATCATCGACGGCCGCGCGATCAAGCCGTCCGGCGGCAACAACCTGCCCGAGCTGGACGACAAGCAGATCAACGACGCCTTCGACGCGGCGATCGCCAACGTCCAGGAGGCCGCGCGCCTCAAGGCCTACGGCGACATCGACGAGGCCGCGATGAAGCAGGCCGTCGACGTGCCGCTGATCTACGCCAAGGCGCTGCTGTACCGGCCGAAGACCGCGACGAACGTGGGCATCACGCTGGGCTACGGCGGCATGTACGACTACCTCAACATGGGCGTGACGAAGTAGTCCCCTCCCGTCCGTGAGTTCATCCGAAGGCAGGTGAAGGCGGCGCCCGCCGGCCGGTCCGAAGATCTCGGGCCGGCCGGCGGGCGGAGCCGATCAATGTGCTCGCTTACATCATCCGGCGCCTGATCGGGGCCGTGCTCATGCTGCTGCTGGTCAGCCTCGTGACCTTCGGCATCTTCTTCTGGATCCCGAAGCTGGCGGGCCAGACCACCGATCAGCTCGCGGCGGCCTACGTGGGCAAGGCGCCGACCGCGCAGGCGATCCAGGACACCAAGGAGCGCCTCGGCCTGGACAAGCCGGTCATCGTGCAGTACGGCACGTACCTGAAGGGGATCGTCGCCGGTCAGGACTTCAAGGCCGGTCCCGTCGTGGACCACTGCCCGGCGCCCTGCCTCGGCTACTCCTTCCGCACCAGCCAGCCGGTGCTCCCGCAGCTCATGGACCGCGCGCCCGCGACGCTGTCGCTCGCGGCCGGCGCGTCGATCATCTGGCTCGCCGCCGGCATCTCGATCGGCGTGCTGTCCGCGCTGAGACGCGGCAGCGTCTGGGACCGGGTGGCGATGGTCGTCGCGCTCGGCGGCGTGTCCCTGCCCATCTACTTCACCGGCCTGGTGTCGCTCGCGATCTTCTCCTACAGCCTCGGGATCTTCCCCGGCGGCGGCAGTTACGTGCCCTTCACGCAGGATCCGGGGACGTGGTTCCTGTCGCTCGTCCTGCCCTGGGTGACGCTGGCGTTCCTCTACGCGGCGATGTACGCGCGGCTCACCCGCGCGGGGATGCTGGAGACGCTCGGTGAGGACTACATCCGCACGGCGCGGGCCAAGGGCCTGCCCGAGCGGACGGTCATCACCAAGCACGCCCTGCGCTCCACGCTGACGCCGATCCTCACGATCTTCGGCCTGGACCTCGGGCTGATGCTGGGCGGCGCGGTGCTGACGGAGAACACCTTCAGCATCCCGGGCCTCGGCCAGCTCGCGATCAGCTCCATCGGTACCGGCGACCTGCCCGTGGTGCTCGGCGTGACGCTGCTCGCCGCGTTCTTCATCGTCATGATCAACCTGGTCGTGGACCTCCTGTACGCGGCCATCGACCCGAGAGTGAGGCTGGGCTGATGACGGGGGAGCCGTTCCTCTCGGTGCGCGACCTGAAGATCCACTTCCCGACCGACGACGGGCTCGTCCGGTCGGTGGACGGCCTGACGTTCGACCTCGAACGCGGCCGGACGCTCGGCATCGTCGGCGAGTCCGGCTCGGGCAAGAGCGTCACGAGCCTCGGGATCCTCGGCCTGCACAACCGCCGCAACGCGAAGGTGTCGGGCGAGATCTGGCTGGACGGCAAGGAACTGGTCGGCGCGTCGCCCGACGAGGTCCGGCGCCAGCGCGGCCGCAAGATGGCGATGATCTTCCAGGACCCGCTGTCGTCGATGCACCCCTTCTACACGGTCGGCAAGCAGATCGTCGAGGCGTACCGCGTCCACAACGACGTCTCCAAGAGCGTCGCGCGCAAGCACGCCATCGACATGCTCGGCCGGGTCGGGATCCCGAAGCCGGACCGGCGCGTGGACGACTACCCGCACCAGTTCTCCGGCGGCATGCGGCAGCGCGCGATGATCGCGATGGCGCTGTCGTGCGACCCGGAGCTGCTGATCGCCGACGAGCCGACCACGGCGCTCGACGTGACCGTCCAGGCGCAGATCCTCGACCTGCTCCGGGACCTGCAGCAGGAGTTCAACTCCGCGATCATCATGATCACCCACGACCTCGGGGTCGTGGCGGAGCTGGCCGACGACGTGCTCGTGATGTACGCGGGCCGGTGCGTGGAGCAGGCGCCGGTGGACGAGGTCTTCCACGCCCCGCAGCACCCCTACACCTGGGGGCTGCTCGCGTCGATGCCGCGGCTGGACCGGGCGCGTTCGGAGCGGCTGAACCCGATCAAGGGCTCACCGCCCAGCCTCATCAACGTGCCGAACGGGTGCGCGTTCCATCCCCGCTGCGCCTACGCGACGCTGAACGAGGGACGCAGCGAGTCCGAGCGGCCCGAGCTGACGGAGGCCGCGCCGGGGCACCTCGCCGCGTGCCATCTCCCGCTGGACAGGCGGCGGGAGATCTGGGAGTCCGAGATCCGGCCGACGCTGTGACGAGCACGAGTGGGAAGACAGTGAGCACTTCAGAGACCACGACGGACGCGGCGCCCGCCGAGCGTCCGGCCCCGTCCGGCGAGCCGCTGCTCCAGGTGGAGGACCTCGGCAAGCACTTCCCGGTGACGGCCGGGCTGCTGCGCCGCCAGGTCGCCGCGGTGAAGGCCGTGGACGGGGTGTCGTTCTCGGTCCGCCGGGGCGAGACGCTCGGCCTGGTGGGGGAGTCGGGCTGCGGCAAGTCCACCACCGGACGGATGATCATGCGGTTGCTGGATCCGTCGTTCGGGCGGATCACCTTCGACGGCCGGGACATCACCGGGCTGTCGCAGCGGCAGCTCCGGCCCCACCGCCGCGACCTGCAGATGATCTTCCAGGACCCGTACTCGTCGCTGAACCCGCGCAAGACGGTCGGCGCGATCGTCGGGGCGCCGTTCCACCTGCAGAACGTCCAGACCGAGCACGGCGTGAAGAAGGCCGTCCAGGAGATCCTGGAGCTGGTGGGCCTCAGCCCCGAGCACTACAACCGGTACCCGCACGAGTTCTCCGGCGGGCAGCGGCAGCGCATCGGGATCGCCCGCACGCTGGCCCTCAAGCCCAAGCTGATCATCGCGGACGAGCCGGTGTCGGCGCTGGACGTGTCGGTGCAGGCCCAGGTCGTCAACCTGCTGGAGGACCTCCAGGACGAGCTGAACCTCACCTACGTGGTGATCGCGCACGACCTGTCGGTCGTCCGGCACATCTCCGACCGCGTCGCCGTGATGTACCTCGGCAAGATCGTCGAGGTCGCGGACCGGAACGACCTGTACGAGCGGCCGATGCACCCGTACACGAACGCGCTGCTGTCGGCGGTGCCGGTGCCCGACCCGTCCCGGCGGGAGGGACGCGAGCGGATCCGGCTCCAGGGCGACGTGCCGAGCCCCCTGGACCCGCCGCCCGCGTGCCGCTTCCACACGCGCTGCTGGAAGGCGCAGGACATCTGCAGGCAGCAGGAGCCGCCGCTGGTGGCGCTGAGCCCGGGCCACGAGGTGGCGTGCCACTTCCCGGAGAACACGACGGTCAGCGCGACCGACCTGGTGGCGAAGGCGGAGGCGGGACCGTCCGGGTCGGGCGACGCCTGACCCCGGCGCGCACGAGAGCGGCCCGCACGGAACCTTCCGTGCGGGCCGCTCGCGGTCCGGGCCGGGGCCGGGCGCCGCGCGGGGAGACGCGGCGCCGGCCCCGGGGTCACTCGGTGGAGATGGCCCGCAGGACGTCCATCCGGCCCGCCCGCCACGCCGGCCACAGCGCGGCCAGCACGCCGATGACCGCAGCGACGATCAGGTACGTGACGAGCGATCCGTAGGGGATCGACAGGATGTTCAGGCCGTCGTCGGCGAGGGCCTGCTGCAGCGACGTCCCGAACCCGATGCCGATGCCCATGCCGAGCAGGGCGCCGAACACCGCGATCACGATGGACTCGGCCCGGATCATGCGGCGGAGCTGGCGGCGGCCCATCCCGATCGCGCGCAGCAGCCCGATCTCGCGGGTCCGCTCGACGACCGACAGCGCGATCGTGTTGATGACGCCGACCGCCGCGATGATCACCGACAGGACCAGCAGGATCGTGATGAAGCTGATGAGCCCGTCGACCTGCTTGCCGACCTCGTCCTTCAGGTCGGCCTGGTCCTGGACCTTCAGCGCGGGGTTCGCCGCGACGGCCTTGTCCAGCCCCGCCTTGGGCGCCGTGGAGCCGCCGGTGTCGACCGCGACGAACGACACGACCGGACGGGCCGTGTGCGCCAGGTGCGCCTCCTCGGACACGATGCGAGGGCCGACCATGCCGCTCTCGTCGTACACGCCCTTCACCTTCAGCGGCAGCGTCTTGCCGTCGGCGAAGGTGACCGGCAGGACCGACCCGACCGCGACGCCGCGCGCCTTGGCCGTCGGCGCGTCCAGCAGGATGCCGTCGCGGCCCGGGTCGTCGGACCCCGACGTGATCTTCAGCCGCGCCGCCTTGGCCAGCGTGGGCATGTCGGCGGCGATGTAGCCGACCTTCTTGCCCGCGATGACGGCGTTCCCGTCGTACTGGCGGGCGGCGGTCTTCACGCCCGGCACCTTCGTGATGGCGGTGACGGTGGCCGGGTCGATCCCGCCCAGACCGGACGAGCTGATGAGGTAGTCCGCGCCGAACTGGTCGTCGATCTGGGAGTTCACCGACGCCCGGATGGACGCGCCGAGCACGTTCACCGTCGTGATCAGCGCGAGGCCGATCATCAGGGCGGCGGCGGTGGAGGCGGTCCGGCGCGGGTTGCGCAGGGCGTTCTGCTGCGCGAGCCGTCCCGGCACCCGCAGGACCTTCGCGAACGGCCACCCCAGCACCTTGATCACCGGGACGCTGATCAGCGGGGCGAGCATCGTCACGCCGATGAACACCGCGAACGCGCCCGCGCCGACCAGCACCGCGTTGCCGGTGCCGCTGCTCGCCGAGCCGCCGAGGCCGAGGCCGATGAGGACGGCGCCGAGCGCGGTCAGGACCGCGCCGAGCACCAGCCGGATCCGCAGCGACCGCTGGGGGAGCGCGACGTCGTCGCGCATCGCGGCGACCGGCGGGATCTTCGCGGCGCGCCGCGCCGGGAAGTACGCCGACACGACCGTCACGATCGTCCCGACGAGGTAGGACACGATCGCCGTGCGGGCGGTGAACACCAGGCCCCCGCCGCCGACGAACCGCTGGAGCGCGACGGCCAGCCCCGCGCCGACCGCGATCCCGAGCGTGGACCCGACGATCCCGACGGCGATGGCCTCTCCGATCACCGCGCGCGTCACCTGCCGCCGCGCCGCGCCGATCGCGCGCAGCAGCGCCAGCTCACGCGTGCGCTGCGCGACGAGCATCGAGAACGTGTTGAAGATGATGAACGCGCCGACGAACACCGCGATGAGCGCGAACGCCAGGAAGAACGTGCGGAAGAACCCGAGGAACGCCTCGACGTCGCTCTTGTTCTCCGCGCGCATCTTCGTCCCCGTGATGGCCTCCAGGCCGCTGGGGAGCTGGGTGGCGACGCGGTCGCGCAGGACCTGCTCGCTGACGCCGTCGCTGCCGAGCTGGATCTCGGAGAACTGACCGGGCTTGAGCAGCAGCCGCTGCGCGGTCGCGGTGTCGAACGAGGTGATGGTCGCGCCCATCATGTTGCCGGTGTGGACGAGCCCGGTGATCCGCATCGTCTGCGGCGGCCCCGCCACGATGATCTTGACGGAGTCGCCGACGCGGTAGTGCGCCTTCTTCGCCGTCTCCTCGTCCAGCAGGACCTCGCCCGGGCCGTTCGGCGCGCGGCCCGACGACAGCCGCGTCGCGCCGTCGTCGCCGGTCCAGTTGACGCCGAGCTGCGGCGGGCCGGACCCGCCGATCAGCTTGCCGTCGCGGCCGACGACCGCCGCGTACCCGCTGACCTGGCCCTCGGCGGTCTTCACGCCGTCGACGGCCTTCAGCTTGTCCACCAGCGACGCCGGGATCGGCTGGGCGTTCTGCCCGTCGTCGTCCCCGCCGGTGACCTTCTTGGCGCGGACGTCCACCGCGACGTTCTTGCCGACGCTGCTGAACAGGTCGTCGAACTGCTTGCTCATCGTGTCGGTGAACATCAGCGTGCCCGCAACGAACGCCACGCCGAGCAGGACCGCGACGCCCGTCAGCAGCAGGCGCACCTTGTGCGCCATGAGGTTGCGGAGCGTGACCTTGGTCATCATCGGGCCGTGACCCCCGGCAGGTCGAAGCCCTTCATGCGCTCCAGGACGCGCTCGGCGGTCGGCTCGCGCATCGTGTCGACGATCCGGCCGTCGGTGAGGAACACGACCTCGTCGGCGTACGCGGCGGCGGATGGGTCGTGGGTGACCATGACGATCGTCTGGCCCATCTCGCGCACCGAGGACCGCAGGAACTCCAGCACCTCCGCGCCCGAGCGCGAGTCCAGGTTCCCGGTCGGCTCGTCCGCGAAGATGATCTCCGGGCGGGACGCCAGCGCCCGCGCGCACGCCACGCGCTGCTGCTGGCCGCCCGACAGCTCCGACGGACGGTGCTTGAGCCGGGGCCGCAGCCCGACGGTGTCGATGACCCGGTCCAGCCACTCCTGGTCGGGCTTGCGGCCGGCGATGCCCATCGGCAGCGTGATGTTCTCCAGCGCCGTCAGCGTCGGGACCAGGTTGAACGCCTGGAAGACGAACCCGATCTTGTCGCGGCGCAGCCGGGTGAGCTGCTTGTCCTTGAGCTTGGTGAGGTCGGTGCCGCCGATGAAGACCTCGCCGGAGTCGACGGAGTCCAGCCCCGCCATGCAGTGCATGAGCGTGGACTTGCCCGAGCCCGACGGACCCATGATCGCGGTGAAGCGGCCCCGGGGGATCCCGACGGTCACCTGGTCGAGCGCGACGACCTGGGCGTCCCCGCGCCCGTAGGACTTGGCGATCCGGTGCGCCGAGGCGGCGAAGTCACCCGCCCCGGGCGCGGGATGCGCGTCGGCGGTCGATGGGGCGGAGTTCGTCACGGTTGGTCCCCTGTTCGTGGTGAAAAGTCGCTTTGCCCGTTCGCGGAGCGGTGCCCGCAGGCCCGCGCCGCTCACCACAGAACAGTAGGAGTCCGGACGTATCGGGGGATGAGTCTAAGGAAGGGAATCTCCGGTCCACCCCTGGCAGGAGATTCCGGCGATCCATCGTCCTCGGGGACTAGACCGCCACCGGCCCTCTGGGGGACGACCCCGGCCCGCCGCCTCGGGGCCGGTCTCGGCCCGGTTTCAAAGGGGTCTCGGCGGGGTCTCGGTCAGCCCTGGCCCGGACGGCTCAGCCCCGTCTCGTAGGCGTACACCACGGCCTGCACCCGGTCCCGCAGACCCAGCTTGGCCAGCACGTTCCCCACATGGGTCTTCACGGTCGTCTCGCTCACCACCAGCTCCGCCGCGATCTCGGCGTTGGACTGGCCGCGCGCCACATGCGTCAGGACCTCGCGCTCCCGCTCGGTCAGGGTGGCCAGGCCCGGCGGGGGAGCCGAGTCCCGGACGGCGGGCAGCCGCGTCGCGAACTTGTCCAGCAGCCGCCGCGTCACCGACGGCGCGACGATCGCGTCGCCGTCGGCCACGATCCGGATCGCCGCGACCAGGTCCTCGGGCGGGGAGTCCTTCAGCAGGAACCCGCTCGCACCCGCCCGGACGGCCTCGATCACGTACTCGTCCAAGTCGAACGTCGTGAGGATCAGAACCTTCGGGTCGTGCGACGCGGCGCCGTCCCGGATGATCCGCCGGGTCGCCTCGATGCCGTCCACCCCCGGCATCCGGATGTCCATCAGCACCACGTCCGGCAGCAGCGACCGCGTCAGCTCCACGGCCGCCGCGCCGTCCCCGGCCTCGCCGACCACCGCCAGATCCGGCTCGGCCTCCAGGATCAGCTTGAAGCCCGTCCGCAGCAACGGCTGGTCGTCCACCAGCAGGACCCGTACCGCGTTCACCCGGCAGCCTCGCTCACCGTCATCGCCTCCGCTCCGGACGCGGCGCCGTCGCCGCACCGCCCAACCTATCCGTCCCGCGCGGCGCCCCGGTCCCGGGCCGCCGCGCGGCTACGCCTCCAGCGGGAACCGCGCCCGGACGCCGAACCCGCCGCCCACGCGCGGCCCGATCCGCAGCTCGCCGCCGAACAGCGCCACCCGCTCGTACATCCCGACCAGGCCGTGCCCGGGGCTCTCGGCGTCGTCGGCGCTGATCGTCGCGGTGCCGTGCCCGTCGTCCTCGATCTCGACGGTCAGGTCCCGCTCGCCGTAGTACAGCCGCACCCACGCCCGCGCCGCCGGGCCCGCGTGCTTCAGCGTGTTCGTCAGCGCCTCCTGGATGAGCCGGAACGCCGCCACGTCCACGCCCGGCGACGGCGTCCGCGCCTCGCCCTCGATCCAGAGCTGGACCGCGAGGCCCGTCTCCCGGACGTGCTCCAGCAGCTCCCCGACGTCGCCGAGGCCCGGCTGCGGCGCCAGCTCCCCGCCGCCGCCCTGGTCCCGCTCGGTCCGCAGCACGCCGACGATCCGCCGCATCTCGCTGAGCGCCGTCCGGCCGACCTCCTCGATCGTCGACATCGCCTCCCGCGCCCCCGCCGGGTTGCGGTCGATGACGCGCCGCGCCGCGCCCGCCTGCACGGTCATCACGCTCACGTGGTGGGCGACCACGTCGTGCAGCTCCCGCGCGATCCGGGAGCGTTCCTCGATCCGCGCCGCCCGCGCGTCGGTGCCCCGGGCGCGCTCCAGCCGCGCCGCGCGGTCCTCCAGCTCGGCGAAGTACACCCGCCGCATCCGCAGGTTCCGGCCGAGCACCCACGCCCCGGCCACCAGCAGCCCGTTCATCAGGAACACCATCAGCCCGACGTCCCCGGGCGTCGCGGCCAGCACCGCCAGCACCGCCGCCAGCGCCACGACCCCGCCGAGCGCGGCCCGCGCCAGCGGCCGGTGCGCCGCGACCCCGTACACCGCGACCAGGAACGCCGCGATCTCCGGGACCGTCGGCGGATACCGGCCCGCCGTCAGCGCCACCATCGCCCCCACCGCGATCACCAGGACCGGCAGCGGGAACCGGCGCCGCAGCGCCAGCGCCGCCGACGCGATCACCAGCAGCGCGACCTGCCGCGCGTCCGGCCCCGCCCACACCCCCCCGTCCTGCGGCGGACGCTCCAGCAGCGCCTGCGGCAGGCCCACGGCCAGCAGCAGGGCGCCGAGCAGCGCGTCGGCCGCCGGCGGACGCGCCCGGAACCAGGCGCGACAGGCGCGGAGACCGTGAATGCGGGGTGACACGCTTCTCACCCTAGGAGGTCACGACGGCCCCCGACCCCTCCTGGACGCGGATCCCCGATCCTCCCCAAGGAGGACACCGCGTCCACCCCGCGGGCCGCCCGCTCGGCCGCCCGCTCGGCCGCCCGCGGGACGCCTCACGGGTCGTCGCGGCCCGGCGCCGCCATCGCGTCCGCCGGGGACTCGCGCGGCGCCGGCACGGCCGGCAGCGGCGGCGGCGTGCCGCCGAACTCCGGGCACCGCTTTCGGTGGTCGCACCAGTCGCACAGCCGGCTCGCGCGGGGCCGCCACTCACCGGTGTCGGTCGCCCGCCGGATCGCGTCCCACAGCGCCTCCACCTTCCGCTCGGTCGCCCGCAGATCCGCCTCGTCCGGCGCGTACCGCAGCACCTCCCCGTTCCCCAGGTACATGAGCTGCAGCAGCCGCGGCACCGCCCCGCGCAGCCGCCACAGCACCAGCGCGTAGAACTTCATCTGGAACAGCGCCCGCGCCTCGAAGTCCGCGCGCGGCGCCGTGCCCGTCTTGTAGTCCACGATCCGGACCTCGCCGGTCGGCGCGACGTCCACCCGGTCGATGAAGCCCCGCAGCCGCAGCCCCGACTCCAGCACCGTCTCCACGTACAGCTCCCGCTCGGCGGGCTCCAGCCGCCGCGGATCCTCCAGCGTGAAGTACCGCTCCACCTGCCGCCGCGCCTGCTCCAGCCACTCCGCCCGCTCCGCCGCCCCGGCCGCGTCCGCCGCGAACAGCCCGTCCAGCTCCGGCTCCCGCGCCAGCAGCCGCTCCCACTCGGGACCCAGCAGGCCCAGCGCCGCCCCGACCGTCCGGCCGTCCGGCGGCAGGTCGTACAGCCGCTCCAGCACCGCGTGCACCAGCGTCCCGCGCACCGCCGCCGGGCTCGGCCGCTCCGGCAGCTTGTCGATCACCCGGAACCGGTACAGCAGCGGACACGTCATGAAATCCCCGGCCCGCGACGGCGACAGCGACCCCGCCACCTCCACCTCCGCCGCACCCGCGTCCGTGCCCGCATCCGCCTCCGTCGTCATGGCTCACGAGCGTAGGGGAGCCCTCCGACGAAACCGCGCCGGGAATCGCCGTTGTGGACAACGCGTGGACATGCGGCGCACACCCGGCCGGGCGGCGCGGGCCGGGGCCGTAGCATCGGACCGTGACCGACAGCCCGCCCTCGCCGCAGGGAACACCGCCCGCCGGAGACCCCGGCCCGCGCGGCGCCGGCATCCCCATCGGACGCCCGTTCGGCGTCCCCGTCTTCGTCTCGCCGAGCTGGTTCGTCGTCGCCGTCATCGTCACCGTGCTCTTCGAGAGCCAGGTCCACGACGTCGTCGCCCGCCCCGGCAGCTTCGCCGTCGCGTTCGCCTACGCCGTCCTGCTCTACGGGTCGGTGTTCGTCCACGAGCTCAGCCACGCCGTCACCGCCCGCGCCCTCGGCCTGCCCGTCCGGTCGGTCACCCTCCACATCCTCGGCGGCGAGACCTCCATCGGCCGCGAGGCCGACGGCCCCGGCGGCGAGTTCCTCATCGCCCTCGCCGGACCGCTGGTCAACCTCGTCCTCGCCGGACTCGGGTTCGCCGCCCGCGCGTTCGTCCCCCTCCCGCCCGTCGGGCTGCTCCTGCTCGACGCCCTCGCCTTCGCCAACCTCCTCGTCGGCGTCTTCAACCTCCTGCCCGGCCTGCCCCTGGACGGCGGCCGGCTCGTCCGCGCCGCCGTCTGGAAGGCCACCGGCCGCAGCCGCAGCGGCGCCGTCGCCGCCGCCCAGATCGGACGCGGCGTCGCCGTCCTCTGCCTCCTCGCCGGCGCCTACCTCAGCACCCGCTCCACCGACGACGGCGGCATCGGCTGGCTCACCCTCCTGTGGTCCGCGCTCGTCGCGTCGTTCATCTGGGTCGGCGCCACCCAGACCCTGCGCGCCGAACGCATCCGCGAGCGCATCCCGCGCCTCAGCGCCCGCGCCCTCGCCCGCCGCGCCGCCCTCCTCACCGCCGACCTGCCCCTCGCCGAGGCCGTCCGCCGCGCCCAGGCCGAGCACGCCGGCGCGATCGTCGTCGTCGACCACGACGGACGCCCCCGCGGCCTCGTCAGCGAGAAGGCCGTCACCGCCACGCCCGAACACCGGCGCCCCTGGGTCACCATCGGCGACCTGTCGCGCGGCATCGAACCCGGCCTCACCCTCCCCGCCGACCTCACCGGCGAAGACCTCGTGGACGCCCTCCGCAACGCCCCCGCGTCCGAATACCTCCTCCTCGAACCCGGCGGCGGCGTCTACGGCGTCCTCGCCACCGCCGACGTCGACCGCGCCTTCAGCGGCGCCTGACGCGGGCGCCTGACCAGGCCCGGACGGCCGCTAGCCTTGACGCCCATGAGCGAACCCTCCACCCCGCCCGTCCCCGCCGCCGCGACCGGCCGCATCCCGCACGGACCGTTCCGCCCCGGCGACCAGGTTCAGCTCACCGACCCCAAGGGACGCATCAACACCATCACCCTGCAGCCAGGGAAGCTCTACCACTCGCACAAGGGATCCATCCCGCACGACACCATCATCGGCAGCCCCGAAGGCAGCGTCTTCCGCTCCACCGGCGCCGTCGAGTACCTCGCCTTCCGGCCCCTGCTCACCGACTACGCCGTCCGCATGCCGCGCGGCGCCGCCGTCGTCTACCCCAAGGACGCCGCCCAGATCGTCGCGCAGGCCGACATCTTCCCCGGCGCCCGCGTCGTCGAGGCCGGCGCCGGATCGGGCGCCCTCACCTGCTTCCTGCTGCGCGCCGTCGGCGAGCACGGCCTCGTCTCCTCCTACGAGCGCCGCCCCGACTTCGCCGACATCGCCCGCGCCAACGTCGAGCGCTTCTTCGGCGGCCCCCACCCGTCCTGGCGCCTCACCGTCGGGTCCCTGGAGGACGCCCTCGCCGACACCGAGGTGGACCGCGTCGTCCTCGACATGCTCGCCCCCTGGGAGTGCGTCGACGCCGTCGCCAAGGCGCTCGTCCCGGGCGGCATGGTCTGCGCCTACATCGCCACGACCACGCAGATGTCCCGCGTCGTGGAGGACCTGCGCTCCCACGGCGCGTTCGCCGAGCCCTACGCCTTCGAGACGCTGCTGCGCTCCTGGCACGTCGAGGGCCTGGCCGTCCGGCCCGACCACCGCATGATCGGCCACACCGGCTTCCTCGTCACCGCGCGGCGCCTCGCCGACGGCGTCACCCCGCCGCAGCGGCGCCGCCGTCCCGCCAAGGGCGCCTACAGCGCCGACGCCGCGCCCGACAGCGCGTCCGCCGCCGCGCCCGAGGCCGCCGACGACACGCCCGACGAGTCCTAGATCACATTCGGGGGCCGCGCCACGCCCGGGAACTTTTCCGCCGTCCCGGCCGGCGCGACGCCGTCCGGCTGTCCGCCGCCACTTCGCTCTGGGCGGACATAGCCGGTGATGTCGGCAAATCCTGTCGCCACCGGAGCGCGCCGCCGACAAGAACCACCGTCCCACCAGCCCCACAACGCAAACACCGCGCCGCCGCGCCCCCGCGACCGCACCCGCCCCGACACGCCCCCCACGACACGACAACCGAAAGGGCAGGTTACGGAACCGCTCCAGATAGGTAGGGTCTCAATAGGTCGTCGGCTCTCTTCGTGAGGAGGTGACGGGGCGTGGCCGCTCGTGATGATGCTGGGGCGCGCAGCGCGCAGGACAAGGAGGTCAAGGACCTCCGCACTCAGGTTTCCTTCCTGGAGGAGGAGATCTCAGTACTGCGCCGCAAGCTCGCGGAATCCCCCCGCCAAGTACGGGTTCTAGAGGAACGTCTCCATGAGGCACAGGCCAACCTGGCCGCCGCCACGGGTCAGAACGAACGTCTCGTATCGACCCTGAAGGAAGCGCGCGAGCAGATCGTCGCGCTCAAGGAGGAGGTCGACCGGCTGGCGCAACCGCCGTCCGGCTACGGCGTCTTCCTCGAAGCCAGGGACGATGGAACGGTCGACATCTTCACCGGAGGCCGCAAGCTCCGCGTGAACGTCAGCCCGTCCGTCGACGTCGAGGACCTCAAGCGCGGCCAGGAGGTCATGCTCAACGAGGCACTCAACGTCGTCGAAGCCCTCGCCTTCGAGCAGCAGGGCGAGGTCGTCATGCTCAAGGAACTCCTCGACGACGGCGAACGCGCGCTGGTCATCGCGCACGCCGACGAGGAGCGCATCATCAAGCTCGCCGAGCCGCTGCGCGGAGTCCCGCTCCGCGCCGGCGACTCGCTCATGCTCGACTCCCGGTCCGGATACGCCTACGAGAAGATCCACAAGGCCGAGGTCGAAGAACTCGTCCTCGAAGAGGTGCCCGACATCTCCTACGAGGAGATCGGCGGGCTCGGCTCCCAGATCGAACTGATCCGCGACGCCGTCGAACTGCCCTACCTGCACGCCGACCTCTTCCGCGAGCACCAGCTCCGGCCCCCCAAGGGCGTCCTGCTCTACGGGCCCCCCGGCTGCGGCAAGACGCTCATCGCCAAGGCCGTCGCCAACTCCCTCGCCAAGAAGGTCGCCGAGCAGACCGGCCAGGAGGGCAAGAGCTTCTTCCTCAACATCAAGGGCCCCGAACTCCTCAACAAGTACGTGGGCGAGACCGAGCGCCACATCCGGCTCGTGTTCCAGCGCGCCCGCGAGAAGGCCTCCGCCGGAACCCCGGTCATCGTCTTCTTCGACGAGATGGACTCCATCTTCCGCACCCGCGGATCCGGCGTCTCCTCCGACGTCGAGAACACCATCGTCCCGCAGCTCCTCAGCGAGATCGACGGCGTCGAAGGCCTGGAGAACGTCATCGTCATCGGCGCCTCCAACCGCGAGGACATGATCGACCCCGCGATCCTGCGCCCCGGCCGTCTCGACGTCAAGATCAAGATCGAACGCCCCGACGCCGAGGCCGCCAAGGACATCTTCTCCAAGTACATCGTTCCCGGCCTCCCGCTGCACCCCGACGACCTCGGCGAACACGACGACAGCCCCACCGCCACCATCGACGCCATGATCCAGCGCGTCGTCGAGCGCATGTACACCGAGAGCGAAGAGAACCGCTTCCTCGAGGTCACCTACGCCAACGGCGACAAGGAAGTCCTCTTCTTCAAGGACTTCAACTCCGGCGCCATGATCCAGAACATCGTCGACCGCGCCAAGAAGATGGCCATCAAGCAGTTCCTCGACACCGGCCAGAAGGGCATGCGCGTCCAGCACCTGCTCGCCGCCTGCGTCGACGAGTTCAGCGAGAACGAGGACCTCCCCAACACCACCAACCCCGACGACTGGGCCCGGATCTCCGGCAAGAAGGGCGAACGGATCGTCTACATCCGCACGCTCGTCTCCGGCACCAAGGGCGCCGAGGCCGGCCGCTCCATCGACACCGTCGCCAACACCGGCCAGTACCTCTGACCCCCGCACCGACCACGCCGCGGCGCGGCGGCCCGCCCACCGGCCGGCCGCCGCGCCGCGGCACGTCGGCCCCGCCACACCGGCGCCCCGGACCCCGCCCCGTGGCCCCGCCCCCGCCCTCCCGATAGGCTCGACCATATGAGTGTTCGGCGCGTCATGGGCATCGAAACCGAGTACGGCGTCTCCGTGCCCGGTCAGCCAGGGGCCAACGCGATGGTCACCTCGTCGCAGGTCGTCAACGCCTACCTCGCGGCGTCCGCCGCACGGGCCAGACGGGCCCGCTGGGACTTCGAGGAGGAGAACCCCCTCCGGGACGCCCGCGGCTTCGACCTCGCCCGCGAGGTCGCCGACCCCACCCAGCTCACCGACGAGGACCTCGGCCTCGCCAACGTCATCCTCACCAACGGCGCACGCCTCTACGTCGACCACGCGCACCCGGAGTACTCCGCGCCCGAGTGCACCAACCCCCTCGACGCCGTCATCTGGGACAAGGCGGGCGAACGCGTCATGGCCGACGCCGCCGCCCGCGCCGCCCTCATCCCCGGCACCCACCCCATCCAGCTCTACAAGAACAACACCGACAACAAGGGCGCCTCCTACGGCTGCCACGAGAACTACCTCATGCGGCGGCAGACGCCCTTCGCCGACATCGTCCGCCACCTCACCCCCTTCTTCGTCTCCCGCCAGGTCGTCACCGGCGCCGGACGCGTCGGCATCGGCGTCGACGGACGCGGCGAAGGCTTCCAGATCAGCCAGCGCGCCGACTTCTTCGAAGTCGAGGTCGGCCTGGAGACCACCCTCAAACGCCCCATCATCAACACCCGCGACGAGCCGCACGCCGACCCCGACAAATACCGGCGCCTCCACGTCATCATCGGCGACGCCAACATGAGCGAGGTCTCCACCTACCTCAAGCTCGGCACCACCGCGCTCGTCCTCGCCATGATCGAGGACTCGTTCCTCACCACCGACCTCACCGTCGACGCGCCCGTCGCGTCCCTGCGCGCCGTCTCCCACGACCCCGCGTGCAAACACCTCCTGACGCTCCGCGACGGCCGCAAGATGACCGCCGTCCAGCTCCAGCTCGAATACCTCGACCAGTCCCGCAAATACGTCGAAGACCGCTACGGCGCCGACGTCGACGACATGACCAAGGACGTCCTCGACCGCTGGGAATCCGTCCTGCACCGGCTCGGCGACGACCCCATGCAGCTCTCCCGCGAACTCGACTGGGTCGCCAAGCTCGAGCTCCTGGAGGGCTACCGCAGCCGCGACGGCCTCGACTGGTCCCACCCCCGGCTCCAGCTCGTCGACCTCCAGTACACCGACGTCCGCGCCGACAAGGGCCTCTACAACCGCCTCGTCGCCCGCGACCGCATCGACCGCGTCGTCACCGAGAACCAGGTCCGGGACGCCGTCGAGGACCCGCCCGAGGACACCCGCGCCTACTTCCGCGGCCGCTGCCTGCGCCAGTACGCCGACAACGTCGCCGCCGCCTCCTGGGACTCCGTCATCTTCGACGTCCCCGGCCGCGAGTCCCTCCAGCGCGTCCCGACCCTCGAACCGCTGCGCGGCACCAAGGACCACGTCGGCGCGCTGCTCGACCAGTGCCGCACCGCCGCCGACCTCGTCGCGACCCTCACCGGCCAGAACGGCTGACGTCCCGCCACGCGCGCCGCGCCCGGCTCGGCCGGGTCCGGCGCGCGCTCGCGTTTCCGCCCCCTTTTCGTGACCGCTTCGCCCGTTTCACGGGTTCGCGGGACGGCGATAACCCTGCCAGGACCCCCCGGCCCCGCGCGGGCGGTACGGCGGATCATGGCAGCCGCTGGCCGTCGGTGATCGGAGATAGGCTGAGAGGACCGGCAGAGCGGAGGTATCGACATGGCCACGAAGGACACCGGCGGTCAGAAGCAGACCACGCGTCGCACGGAGGAGACCGAGGAGACGCAGGCCACGACTGGCGAGGACGTCCAGGAGCGGCAGGAGAAGCTCAGCGACGACGTCGAGGCAATTTTGGACGAAATCGACGAAGTTCTCGAGGAGAATGCGGAGGAATTCGTCCGTGGGTACGTCCAAAAAGGCGGGGAATGAGCTAGTTCGCCCGAATTGCTCATCTTGAAAATCAGAATGGTTTGAATTACTGTGCCGGGCAGTATCCCGGAGGGTGGGTGGGTGGCGATGGTGCAGGCCAAGAAGTGTCGTGACTGTGGCGAGACCAAGCCGGCGGCGGAGTTCTGGAAGCGTAAAGCGTCTGCCGATGGCCTGTCGCTTTACTGCAGGGCGTGCTTCGGCATTCGGAACTCGGCGTCCTATCGGGACAAGCGTGCCGCGGAGGGCAAGTCGGCCAGGCCTTATCGGCGACTTCGCGACACTCCTGACGGAATGAAATATTGTCCTCAATGCGACGAGACGAAGCCTATCGCGGAATTCGGGAAAAATCGGGCGAGGTCAACCGGGTTGACGAACTACTGCCGTCCGTGCCATAGCCGTGTCTCGGACGAGGCGAAGCGGCGGCTCTACGGCAGTCAGCGGAGTTACCTGCTCCAGCTGCGTTACGGCCTCACCGAGGCGCAGGTGGACGAGATGATCGCCGGTCAGGGCGGAATCTGTGTGCTCTGCCTGCGTGATCCAGCCGTCCATGTGGATCATGATCATTCGACTGGTGCGGTGCGGAGTATCTTGTGCTTCCGCTGCAATGGGGGCCTCGGCCAGTTCGATGACAACCCGCGACGGCTCTACGAGGCGGCGGACTACCTCGAAAAACGGACCTGGTACGTGCGCCTGCTCCGACTCGAACTCGGGACCGCCCAGATCACGTCGTCCGCGCTGCGAGCTTGGCGTGAGGAGACGTACCCGGGCTTCGCCAATCGGCGCAGGGCGGAAATCCTGCTCAGGGAGGGTCTGACGAGTCGCGGGCAACTGCGCCTGCGCTGTGGACTCGATGCTGCAGACGTGGACGACCTCCAGGCGATCCAGCAGGACGTATGCGCGATCTGCGTGGACGGCCCGGCTGAGCACGTCGACCATTGCCACGAGACCTTGGCGGTGCGCGGGCTGCTGTGCGGCGGCTGCAACACCGGGATGGGGCAGTTGCGGGACGATCCGGCGGTGCTGCGCCGCGCGATCGATTACGTGCTCGGTCTGCTGGTGCGTGAGGTGCCGGATGGGAGTGGCGGCACGCGGTTGTCTTTCACGGAACCGGATGTGGATCCGGCGACGGTGCCGCAGGGCGGTTGGGAGAGGCATCGTCTGGCGGATGCGGCGTTCCGGAAGGAGGAGCGGGATCGGGAGGGCGTGCGGGATTCGTGGATCGCGGATCCGGTCGAGGTGTGACAGTGCGGGGCCGGCGGTGGGCGGGCGAGGTGGTGGTGGGCGTGTGTCGGGGTAGTGAGCGTGTGTCGGGTGGGGTGGACGATGGGTTCGCGCTCGGCTGATCGCGGAGGTGATCGTCCGGCATGCGATGGGGCGTGGTTGAACAGTAGGGTCATAAGGTCTGCGTCGGTCCGTCCGGAAGGGCGGCGGCGCGTTGGTGGAGGGAAGGAGTCGCGTGGCGTCTCACGATGCGCACACCGCACGGTCGGCGGGGCTGTTCGCGAGCCCGGGCACGTCGTCGTTCTCGGAGTTCCTGGGCGCGTACGCGCCGGATCTGATGCCGGGTGCCCGGCCGTTGCCGGAGGGGGTGACGGCGGGGGACGAGATTCCGCACGGGACGACGATCGTCGCGGTGACGTTCCCCGGCGGGGTCGTCATGGCGGGCGACCGGCGGGCGACGGCCGGGAACATGATCGCGCAGCGTGATGTGGAGAAGGTGTTCCGCGCGGACGAGTTCTCGGCGATCGCGGTGGCCGGGACGGCGGGGCTCGGCATGGAGCTGGTCCGGTTGTTCCAGGTGGAGCTGGAGCATTACGAGAAGCGTGAGGGCCGGACGCTGTCGGTGGAGGGGAAGGCGAACCGGCTGGCGTCGATGGTGCGCGGGAACCTGGCGATGGCGATGCAGGGTCTGGCGGTGGTGCCGCTCTTCGCGGGTTATGACGAGGTGCGGAACCAGGGCCGGATCTTCTCTTATGACCCGGCGGGCGGTCGTTATGAGGAGCGGGACTTCCATGCGATCGGTTCGGGTTCGGTGTTCGCGCGGGGTTCGGTGAAGAAGCTGTTCCGTGCGGATCTGTCGGCGGAGGACGCGGCGCTGGTGTGCGTGCAGGGTCTGTACGACGCGGCGGACGACGATTCGGCGACGGGTGGTCCGGATCTGGCGCGGGGGATCTTCCCGGTGGTCGCGGTGGTGACGGCGGACGGGTATCGCCGGCTCGGTGAGGACGAGGTCGGCGCGGTGGCGCGGGCAGTCGTCGAGGGACGTTACGACGCGCCGGGCGGGCCGACCGCCCCGCTGCGATAGAAGGGATCCAGTTCCGTGTCCATGCCGTTCTACGTGTCGCCCGAGCAGCAGATGAAGGACAAGGCGGATTACGCGCGGAAGGGGATCTCGCGCGGCCGCAGTGTGGTGGTGCTGCAGTACGCGGACGGGATCCTGTTCGTCGCGGACAATCCGTCGCGCGCGCTGCACAAGATCAGTGAGATTTACGACCGGATCGCGTTCGCGGCGGTCGGGAAGTACAACGAGTTCGAGAATCTGCGGCTCGGCGGGGTCCGGTACGCGGATGTGAACGGGTATCAGTACGACCGGCGGGACGTGACGGCGCGGGGTCTGGCGAACGTGTACGCGCAGTCGCTGGGGACGATTTTCACCGAGACCAACAAGCCGTACGAGGTGGAGTTGGTGGTCGCGGAGGTCGGTGAGGATTCGGGGACGGATCAGATCTACCGGCTGACGTTCGACGGTTCGGTGGCGGACGAGCACGGTTATGTGGCGATGGGGGGCCAGGCGGAGGCGGTGGCCCAGTCGCTGAAGGACCGGTATCAGGAGGGCGCGCCGCTGGAGGACGCGTTGCGGACGGCGGTGCGGGCGCTGGAGGCGCAGGATTCGGAGCGGCGGCTGGCGGCGGAGTCGCTGGAGGTCGCGGTGCTGGACCGGAACCGGGAGCACCGGTTGTTCAAGCGGTTGCCGGCGGCGCGGATCGGGGAGCTGCTGGGCGCGAACGACTCCTGATCCGGGCGTTTCGTCCGGGTGTGAACCCGTCGCAGCCTTTCTGGTGAGGTTGCGGCGGGTTTTTCGCGCCGGTGATCGTGATCTACATCGTAAAGGTGCGGGCCGGGGGTGAGAAACAGAGCGGTCCGGAGACTGCCAAGTCGGCGTCCGGGCGCATAGGCTCGGGGTGTGGACAGGCGCATCTTCGGGCTTGAGAACGAGTACGGCGTCACCTGCACCTTCCGCGGGCAGCGGCGGTTGTCACCCGATGAGGTGGCCCGCTACCTGTTCCGCAGGGTGGTGTCGTGGGGCCGTTCCAGCAACGTGTTCCTGCGCAACGGCGCCCGGTTGTACCTCGACGTGGGCAGCCACCCCGAGTACGCGACGCCGGAGTGCGACAGCGTCGTGGACCTGGTGACGCACGACAAGGCCGGCGAGCGGATCCTGGAGGGCCTGCTCGTCGACGCGGAACGGCGGTTGCGCGAGGAGGGCATCGCCGGGGACATCTACCTGTTCAAGAACAACACCGACTCGGCCGGGAACTCCTACGGCTGTCACGAGAACTACCTGGTGGGGCGGCACGGGGAGTTCGGCCGCCTGGCCGACGTGCTGATCCCGTACCTGGTGACCCGCCAGATCATCTGCGGCGCGGGCAAGGTGCTGCAGACGCCGCGCGGCGCGGTGTACTGCGTGTCGCAGCGGGCGGAGCACATCTGGGAGGGCGTGTCGTCGGCGACGACGCGGTCGCGTCCGATCATCAACACGCGGGACGAGCCGCACGCCGACGCCGAGCGGTTCCGGCGGCTGCACGTGATCGTGGGCGACTCGAACATGAGCGAGACCACGATGCTGCTGAAGGTCGGCGCGACCGACCTGGTGCTGCGGATGATCGAGGCGGGCGTCGTCATGCGGGACCTGACGCTGGAGAACCCGATCCGGGCGATCCGCGAGGTCAGCCACGACATGACGGGCCGCCGGAAGGTGCGGCTGGCCAACGGCCGCGAGGCGAGTTCGCTGGAGATCCAGAAGGAGTACTTCGGCAAGGCGAAGGACTTCGTGGACCGGCGCGGCGGGGACGTCACCGCCAAGCGGGTGCTGGATCTGTGGGAGCGGACGCTGCGCGCGGTCGAGACCGGCGACCTGGACCTGGTGGGCCGCGAGATCGACTGGGTGACGAAGTACCGGCTGATCGAGCAGTACCGCCGCAAGTACGACCTGCCGCTGTCGTCGCCGCGCGTGGCGCAGCTCGACCTGGCCTACCACGACGTCCACCGGGACCGCGGGCTCTACTACCTGCTGGAGAAGCGGGGCGCGGTGGAGCGCGTGACGCGGGACCTGGACGTGTTCGAGGCCAAGTCGGTGCCGCCGCAGACGACGCGGGCGCGGCTGCGCGGCGAGTTCATCCGCAAGGCGCAGGAGAAGCGGCGCGACTTCACGGTGGACTGGGTGCACCTGAAGCTGAACGACCAGGCGCAGCGGACCGTCCTGTGCAAGGACCCGTTTCGTTCCGTGGACGAGCGGGTGGACAAGCTGATCGCCGGAATGTGATCATTTCCGGCCGCCCCGCGGCGGCCGGTTGTCACCGGAGGGGTAGGGTGAGCGCTCAGTTCGCGCTCACCACCCCGAAGGACCCGCATGCGCCGTCGCTTCCTCGTGCCGCGTTCCGTGTCGTTCCGGTCGCCCGCCGCAGGGTCGCTGGCGGTGGCGCTGGCGGTCGGGCTGCTGGCCGGGGGGTGCGGGGGCGGCGGTGACGTCCAGGTCGAGGTGAAGGGCAAGGCGGGCGCGGAGCCTTCGGTGTCGTTCCCGAAGGGCGGCAAGCCGGACGCGGGGTACGCCGAGAAGTCGCTGCACGACGGGAAGGGCGCGCCGGTGCGGCGCGGCGACCTGGTCGTGGCGGACTATGTGAGCTACCGGTGGAACGGCGCGAAGACGCGGCTGCTGGACGACACCTACAAGGCGGGCGTTCCGGCGGCGTTCCAGACCGGGAAGCTGGTGAAGGGCCTGGACCGGGCGCTGGCGGGCGCGCGGCCGGGTGAGCGGGTGGTGGCGCGGGTCCCGCCGGCGGACGCCTACGGGGCCGACGGCGATCCGGCGCACGGGGTGAGCGCGGGCGACACGCTGGTGTACGTGCTGGACGTCCGGGCGGCGTTCGGGAAGAACGCGGTCGTGCCGGGACGGCAGCAGACGCTGGACGATCCGAAGCTCCCGAAGGTCGGCCCGGTGGCGCCGGGCCGGGCGGCGTCGGTGCTGATGCCGCAGACGGCGCCGCCGAAGGCGCTGACGACGCAGACGCTGGTGGACGGCGGCGGCCCGGTCGTGGCGTCCGGGCAGCTCGTGGCGATGCAGTACCAGATGATGAACTGGCGGGACGGCCAGGTGCTGGGCTCGTCGTGGCAGGACGGCGAGGTGCACTGGGCGGTCGCGGGCCGTCAGCAGCTCGTCGCGGGCCTCGACCAGGCGCTGGTGGGGAGCCGGGTGGGCAGCCGCCTGCTGGTGGTGGTGCCCCCGGCCCTGGGCAAGGCGGCGTGGCGCTCGCGGTTGCAGCTCAAGCCGTCCGACACGCTGGTGTTCGTGGTGGACGTCCTCGGCGCGTACTGAGAAACCGGGTTCCTACACTGGCCGCGTGGAGGACATCGAGGCGGTCGGGCTGCTGCAGGACCCGGTGCGGCGGCGCCTGTACGAGTACGTCGCCGCGCAGGGCCGCGAGGTGGGGCGCAACGAGGCGGCCGAGGCGGCGGGCGTGGCGCGGACGCTCGCGGCGTTCCATCTGGACCGGCTGGCGGCGGCGGGCCTGCTGGAGACGGCGTCGCGGCGGCTGACGGGCCGGTCGGGGCCGGGCGCGGGACGGCCGGCGAAGGTGTACCGGCGCGCGGCGGGGGAGCGGGGCGTGTCGCTGCCGCCGCGCGACTACCGGGCGGCGGCGTCGATGCTGGCGGAGGCGGCCGAGGACGCGCGGCTGGACGAAGCGCTGCACGCGGTGGCGCGGCGCCGGGGCGCGGCGGCGCGGGACCCGGGCGGTCCGTGCGCGGACCTGGACGCCGCGCGGGCGCTGCTGGAGCGGCGCGGCTACGAACCCTATCTCGACGACGACGGCGGCGGCCCGGTGCTGCGGATGCGCAACTGCCCGTTCCATGTGCTGGCCGAGGAGTTCCCGCCGCTGGTGTGCGGGATGAACCTGGCGCTGCTGGAGGGCCTGTTCGGGGACGCGCCCGGCCTGGCGGTGCGCATGGCGGCGCGGCCGGGCCTGTGCTGCGTCGCCATCTCTAAAACAAATGAAGATTGACATAGAAGCGGGCGCCGTGCTGACATGAGCCCATGACCGGCCACCATCTCGCCCAGCTCAACGTCGGCAGGCTCCGCCACCCCCTCGGCGACCCCCGCTCGGTCGGGTTCGCCGACGCCCTCGGCCCGATCAACGCGCTCGCCGACGCCGCGCCCGGCTTCGTCTGGCGCCTGGTGGACGCGGGCGGCGCCGACGCCACGGGCCTTCGCCCGTTCGGCGACGACACGCTCGTCAACCTGTCGGTGTGGGAGTCGCGGGAGGCGCTGTGGGAGTTCACCTACCGCAGCGACCACCTGGAGTTCCTGCGGAGCCGCCGCGAGTGGTTCGCGCCGCCCGGCGGCCCCCACCTCGCGCTGTGGTGGGTCCCCGCCGGGCACGTCCCGACGCCGGAGGAAGCCGTGGAGCGGCTCGCGCACCTGCGCGCGCACGGCCCCACGGCCCGCGCCTTCACCTTCCGCGAGGACTTCGCCCCGCACGACGCCTGACCGGCTACAGCAGCGACGCGGCGTGCCGTCCGGCGGCGGCGGCGGTGAGGAAGTAGGGCAGGTCCTGGTCCAGGCGGCGGCCCATCGTGGACATCCGCACGCCCCACTCCTTCTCGGCGGCGCGCAGCGCGTCCTCCAGCCCCTCCACGCCGACCGGGACGAGCGCGTGCCGGTCGCCGAGCGCCGCCGCGTCCGCCGCGACGCGCGTCCCGAACGTCCCGCCGAGTTCGGGGACGGGGACGTCCGCGCGGGCCAGCGCGACGCGCCCGTAGGCGGTGAGGCTGTGGTGCGACACCCCGACGTGCCGCTCGCGCAGGTCGCCCTCGCTGACCCGCAGCGACGCGACCGGACGGCCGGACAGGACGGCGGCGGCGTTCACGGCCTCGCCCGCCGACACGCCCGAGAATCCCCACTTCGTCCCGGTGCCGAGGTTGCCGGGGCCCTGCGCCACGACGACGACCTCGGCGTCCAGGACGAGCCGCGCCGCCAGCAGCCCCGTGTGGACGGTCACCGCCTCCAGGTCGCCGCCGAACGCCTGCCCGGTCGTGACCGTCGCCGCGAGCGCCCCGGCGCCCTTGAGCTGCCCGATCGACATCGAGAACCACGCGGGCAGCGCCCCGCCGTCCGGCATCACGTACACCACGCGGGTGCCCGGACGGTCCGCCAAAAGGCCCGCCAGGATCGGCGGCAGCGCCGAGTGCAGGTCCGCGACGATTACCGGCAGCCCGGCGAGGGAGTCGGCGTCGCGCAGGACCTCGTGGTGCGGCGAGTCCTGCTCGTCGGCGCCGAGCAGCGTCGCCTGCAGCGGGGTGTACCGGGCCTTCACCAGATGCCCCGGGCCGTCCGGATCGGGCGGCAGCCGGTCCGGGATCGCGACGACGATCGCATAGCCGCCGGTCCCCAGGCCCATCGCCAAGGCCGTAGTGTTGAGCAGGACGGTGTCGCCGGGTTCGGGCCGCCCCACCAGCGCGGGGTAGGCCAGGGCGCGGCAGGCCCCGTCGCCCCCGACCGCGACGTCCAGTTCGATCGCCCCCGGCCATTCCCGGCGGACGCCCTCTACCGTGCCTTTGCGCCATCGGATCACACGGAGAACGGTAGCGTCCGGTTCGCCGGTCGCGGGGATGATCCGCGGACGAGCCGAACCCAAGGAGGAGGTGGCCCATGTCGCGGCGCAAGACCGAGCGCCTGCTCAACCTGGTGGTGTGCCTGCTGGCCACCCGCAGGTACCTGACGGCCGAGCAGATCCGCCGGGCCGTGCCGGGCTATCCCGAGGGCGCCGAGGCGTTCAAGCGGATGTTCGAGCGCGACAAGGAGGAGCTGCGCGAACTCGGCGTCCCGCTGGAGGTCGGCAGCGACCGCACCGGCGGCGGCGGCGAGGAGACCGGCTACCGCATCCCCCCGCAGGACTACGAACTGCCCGAGATCCACCTCGGCCCCGACGAGGCCGCCGTGCTCGGCCTCGCCGCCCGGGTGTGGCAGCGCGCCAGCATGGCCGACGCCGCGTCCGGAGCGCTGCTGAAGCTGCGCGCCGCCGGCGTCGAGACCGGCGACGCGCCCGACCCCGCAGCCGTCGTCGGCGTCGAGCCGCGCGTGGACGCCGGCGACCCCGCCTTCCCGGCCCTGTGGGAGGCGGTCCGCGACGGCCGCCCGGTGACGTTCGAGTACCAGGGCGTCGGCCGGACGTCGTCGGCGCGGCGGCACCTGGAGCCGTGGGGCGTCGTGAGCCGCCGCGGCCGGTGGTACGTCGTCGGCCACGACCGCGACCGCGACGGTACCCGCGTGTTCCGGCTGAGCCGCATCCTCGGCGCCGTCGTCCCCGACGGCCCCGCCGGGACGGTCACCGTGCCCGCGGGCGTGGACGTCCGCAAGATCGCGTTCGACTCCGGCGAGCCCGTCGGCGACCCGCGCCCGGCGACGGTGCGGCTGCGCGCGGGCGCGGTGCAGGGCCCGCGCCGGTGGGCGAGCGACGTCCGGCCCGCCACCGGCGGCTGGGACGGCTGGGACGAGGCCGTCCTGACGTTCCGCGACGTCGACAGGTTCGCCCCCTACCTCGCCCGGTTCGGCGGCGACGTCGTCGTCCTGGACCCCCCCGACCTGCGCGAGGCGGTCATCCAGCGGCTCAAGGCGGCACTGGCGGTGAACGGATCATGAGCACCCCCGCAGGCACCGCGTCCACCGGCCGGCTCGGCCGGCTGCTGGCGCTCGTCCCCTATGTGATCAACCGGGACACGGTCGCGGTCGGCGAGGCCGCCGCCGCGTTCGGGATCACCGAGAAGCAGCTCATCGACGACCTCAACCTCCTGTGGTGCGTCGAGCTGCGCGCCCCCGACCCCTACTGCCCGATCGACCTGTCCTACGAGGGCGGGGAGATCACCGTCGCCGAGGCCGAGACGATCGCCCGGCCGCTGCGGCTCAAGGTCGACGAGGCCGCCGCGCTGCTCATCGCGCTGCGGACGCTCGCCCAGATCCCCGGCCTGCACGACCGCGACGCCCTCAGCCGCGTCATCGCCAAGCTGGAGACCGCGGCGGGCGCGGCGGCGGCGGTCGCCGGGCAGGTCGCGGTCGAGGTCGGCGGCCCCGGCGACCGCGCCCACCTGGCGCTGCTGCGCGAGGCGATCACGGCGGGCCGCCGCGTCCACCTCACCTACTACGTGCCGGCGCGCGACGAGAACACCGAGCGCGACGTCGACCCGATGCGGCTGCTGGTCGTGGAGGGCGCCACGTACCTGGAGGGGTGGTGCCGCCGCGCCGAGGCCGTCCGGCTGTTCCGCGTCGACCGGATCGCCGGGCTCACCGTCCTGGACGTCGCGGCGCAGGTCCCCGAGGACGCCGAGCCCCGCGACGTGGACGGCGGCCTGTTCCGCCCGTCGCCGCGCGACGAGAGCGTCACCCTGGACCTGGCGCCCGAGGGCCGGTGGGTCGCCGACGGCTACCCGTGCGAGAGCGTCGAGGAACTGGGGGAGGGGCGGCTGCGCGTCGTGCTGCGCACCCCCGACACCCGCTGGGTCCGGGCGCTCGCGCTGCGGCTGGCCGAGCACGGCCGCGTGGTGGCGCCCGAGTCGCTGGTCGCCGAGGTCCGCGCCGAGGCGGCCCGCGCCCTCGCGCTCTACGAGAACGTCTGAGGAGTCCGGTACCGTGGCGGACGTGGGATGGACCGGTCTGGCGGTGGCGCTCGGGTTCGCGGGCGTCGCCGTGCTCGCCTACTGCGCCTTCCGCGTCTACCTGGGCGTCCGCCGGTTCGGACGTGAACTGGAGCGGACCAGGGCGAGACTCGCGCCCAAACATCGGGAGCTGCGCGGCGAACTCCACCGCCTCCAGCGGTCCCACGCGCCACAGGACCCCGGCGACGGCGTACGATCGGGTTGAGTAACGCCTGCTGAAAAGGGAATTCTCTCATGCCGAACCTTGGAACCCCCGAGCTGCTCATCCTCCTGCTCGTCGTCGTCCTGATCTTCGGGTCCGCGAAGCTGCCGCAGCTCGCCCGTTCCCTGGGCAAGTCGGCGCGCATCCTCAAGGCCGAGACCAAGGGCCTGCGCGAGGACGATGACGAGACCGCCGCCAAGCCCGCCCCGGCCGCCGACGCCGCGCCCGGCGCCCGCGACCGCGCCGCGCAGCTCCGCGCCGAGGCCGCCCGCCTGGAGCGCGAGGCCGACGCCCGCGAGGGCCGCGTGCACCGGCCCGGCGAACTGCCCTCCGGCGAGCCGATCCAGGGCGTCCCGGTCAGCGACTACGGCACCGGCCGCAACCAGCACTGACCGGCGCTGACGCCCCGGCCGCCCTCCGTCCACCCACACCCCCGAAGAGTCCATGCTGAAGCTGACGACGCGGCGCGACGTCGACCCCGAAGGCCGCATGCCGCTCATGGAGCACCTCCGTGAGCTGCGCAACCGGCTGGTCAAGTCGATCCTCGCCCTCGCCGCCGGCGCGGTCGTGGCGTGGCTGTTCTTCGACCCCATCTGGGACTTCGTCAAGGAGCCCTACACCAAGGTCCCCGCCGAGCACTGCATCAACCGGCACTGCGACCTGGTCGTCCACGGCCCGTTCGACGGGTTCTTCATCCACCTCAAGGTCGCGCTGATGGTCGGCGCGGTCCTGTCGTCGCCGGTCTGGCTGTACCAGCTCTGGGCGTTCGTCGCGCCCGGCCTGTACCGGCGCGAGCGCCGCTGGACGTACGTGTTCATGACGGCCGCGATCCCGCTGTTCCTCGTCGGCGCGGGCCTGGCCTACGTCACGATGGACAAGGGCCTGCGGCTGCTCGTCGGGCTGGCGCCCGGCGACACGCTCGTCCTCATCGGCATCCAGGACTACCTGTCCTACGCGCAGGCGATGCTGCTGATCTTCGGGCTGACGTTCGAGCTGCCGCTGTTCGTCGTCATCCTCAACCTCGCCGGGGTGCTGCGCTTCCGCACGCTCATGCGCACCCAGCGGTACACGATCTTCGGGCTGTTCGTGTTCGCCGCCGTCGCGACGCCGAGCGCCGACCCGTTCACCATGCTGGCGCTCGCGCTCCCGACCGTCCTGCTGTACGAGGTCGCGGTACTGCTCACCTACTTCAACGACCGCCGCCGCGACCGCCGTCCCGACCCCTACGACGGGCTGAGCGACGACGAGCCGTCCCCCCTCGAAGTCGACTGACGGCCGGATTCGGGCCGAGGGAAACCGGGCCCGGAGTGCGTATTCGGCCGGTCGAAACCGTAGGCTCGAAACCATGACCACCCCCGACACGCAGTCGGCCGACACCTCACCCGCCGCGCGCTACGCCGCCTACCGCGCCCGCACGGCCGGGAACGGTCCCGCGCTGCTGGACTTCCAGACCCTCTACGACTTCGAACTGGACGCGTTCCAGATCGAGGCGTGCCGCGCCCTGGAGGCCGGCAGCGGGGTCCTCGTCGCGGCCCCCACGGGGTCGGGCAAGACCATCGTCGGGGAGTTCGCCGTCCACCTGGCCCTCGCCGCCGGCGCCAAGTGCTTCTACACCACGCCGATCAAGGCGCTGTCCAACCAGAAGTACGCCGACCTCGTCCGCCGCTACGGCCCCGGCCGGGTCGGGCTGCTGACGGGCGACAACAGCGTGAACGGCGAGGCGCCGATCGTCGTCATGACGACCGAGGTCCTGCGGAACATGCTGTACGCGGGGTCGTCGACGCTGACGGGGCTGGCGTTCGTCGTCATGGACGAGGTCCACTACCTCGCCGACCGGTTCCGCGGCGCCGTGTGGGAAGAAGTGATCATCCACGTGCCCGAGTCGGTGCGGATCGCGGCGCTGTCGGCGACGGTCAGCAACGCCGAGGAGTTCGGCGAGTGGCTGCAGGCCGTCCGCGGCGACACGGCCGTCATCGTGGACGAGCACCGGCCCGTCCCGCTGTTCCAGCACATGCTCGTCGGCACCCGCCTGTACGACCTGTTCGTGGAGAGCGGCAAGGGCAAGGACCGGCAGGGCAAGCTCAACCCGCAGCTCCAGCGGCTCGCCGTCGAGGAGGTCCGCCGCGCGAGGGTCAACCAGGGCCGCCGCACCGGGCACCGCCGCGCGCCGCGCCCGCAGCGGTTCCGGCCGCCGCTGCGCCCCGACGTCATCACTCGGCTGGACCGGGCCGGGCTGCTCCCGGCGATCACGTTCATCTTCAGTCGCGCCGGGTGCGACGCGGCCGTCCAGCAGTGCCTGCACGCCGGGCTGCGCCTCACCTCCCGCGAGGAGGCCGAGGAGATCCGCGCCCACGTCGAGCTGCGGACCGCCGACATCCCGCCCGAGGACCTGCGGATCCTCGGCTACGCCGACTTCCTCGGCGGGCTGGAGCGCGGCGTCGCCGCCCACCACGCCGGGATGCTGCCGACGTTCAAGGAGATCGTGGAGGAGCTGTTCACGCGCGGGCTGATCCGCGCGGTGTTCGCCACCGAGACCCTCGCGCTCGGGATCAACATGCCCGCGCGGACCGTCGTCATCGAGAAGCTCGACAAGTGGAACGGCGAGGCCCACGTCAACCTCACGCCCGGCGAGTACACCCAGCTCACCGGGCGCGCCGGACGGCGCGGGATCGACGTGGAGGGCCACGCCGTCGTCGTGTGGAACCCGAGCGTGGACCCGGCGTCGGCGGCGGGGCTGGCGGGCGCGCGGACGTACCCGCTGAACTCCAGTTTCCGGCCGTCCTACAACATGGCGGTGAACCTCGTCGGCGCGGTCGGCGCCGAGCGGGCCCGCACGCTGCTGGAGGAGTCGTTCGCGCAGTTCCAGGCCGACCGCGCCGTCGTCGGCCTGGCCCGGCAGGTCCGCAAGAACGAGGAGGCCCTGGCCGGGTACGCCAAGGCCGCCGAGTGCGACCGGGGCGACTTCATGGAGTACGCCGCGATGCGCCGCGCCCTGTCGGACCGGGAGGCCGCCGCGTCCCGCGAGCGGTCCCAGACGCGCCGCGCCGAGGCCGCGCGGTCCCTGGAGCACCTGCGGCCCGGGGACGTGATCCTGGTGCCGTCCGGGCGCCGCTCCGGGCTCGCCGTCGTGCTGGACGCCGGGGTCGGGCGCCGCTCGGACGGGCCGGCGCCGCTCGTCCTCACCTCCGCCCGGTCGGTGCAGCGGCTGTCGATCCAGGACTTCCCGCGCGCGGTCGAGCCGGTCGCGCGGATCCGCGTGCCGAAGTCGTTCAGCCCCCGCAACCCGCAGGACCGCCGCGACCTGGCCGCGACGCTGCGCGCCCAGGTCCCCGACGACGTCCGCGAGCGCCGCCGGTCGCGCGACGTGCCCGCCGGGGACGACGGCGAGATCGGGCGGCTGCGCGCCGACCTGCGGTCCCACCCCGTCCACGCGTGCCCGGAGCGGGAGGACCACGCCCGCTGGGCCGAGCGGTACTTCCGCCTCGAACGCGACACCGAGCAGCTCCGCCGCCGCGTCGAGGGCCGCTCCCAGGTCATCGCGCGGACGTTCGACCGCGTCACGGCCGTCCTGGAGCAGCTCGGCTACCTCGACGGCGGCGCCGTCACCGACGACGGCCGCCGCCTCGGCCGCATCTACAGCGAGCTGGACCTGCTCACCGCCGAGAGCCTGCGCGCGGGCCTGTGGGAGCGGCTGGACCCCGGCGAGCTGGCCGCGTGCGTGTCGGCGCTGGTGTTCGAGTCCCGCCAGCCCGACGACGCCGCGCCGCCGCGCAGCCCGTCGGGGAAGGTGTCGGACGCGCTGGAGGCGATGGTGCGACTCTGGCGCACCTTGTCCAACGTCGAGCGCGACAACGAGGTGTCGTTCCTGCGCGAGCCCGACCTCGGGCTGGCGTGGACGGCGTACCGGTGGGCCAAGGGCGACGACCTGGACGAGGTCCTGCTCGACGCCGGGCTGACCGCCGGGGACTTCGTCCGCGCCGTGAAGCAGCTCCTGGACCTGCTCGGCCAGATCGCCGACGCGTCGCCGCCCAACGGGCACGTCCGGACCACGGCGCGCAAGGCGATGGACGCGATGCGCCGCGGCGTCGTCGCGTACTCGTCGGTCACCTGACGGCCGCCCGGCGGCCGTCCTCACCCAAGGAGCCCCCCGTGACCTCCCCCTCCCGCCGGGACGGCGCGTTGCTGGCCATCAGCGACGTGCACACGGCATTCGAGGAGAACCGCGCCGTGGTGGACGGCATCCGTCCCGGGTCGCCCGACGACTGGCTGATCGTCGCCGGGGACATCGCCGAGCGCGCCGCCGACGTCGAGGCGACGCTGGCGCTGCTGGCGGACCGGTTCGCCCGCGTCGTGTGGACGCCCGGCAACCACGAGCTGTGGACGACGCCCGGCGACCCGTGCGACCTGCGCGGCGAGGCCCGCTACCGGCACCTGGTGCAGGTGTGCCGCCGCCTCGGCGTCAGCACGCCCGAGGACCCCTACCCGGTGTGGACGGGCCCCGGCGGGCCGGTGACGGTCGCGCCGCTGTTCGTCCTCTACGACTACACGTTCCGCCGCGACGGGATCACCTCCAAGGAGGCGGCGCTGGAACGCGCGCAGGAGTCCGGGGTCGTCTGCACCGACGAGGTGTACCTGCACCCCGAGCCGTTCGCGTCGGCCGACGACTGGTGCCGCGATCGCCTCGCGCGGACCGAGGCGATGCTGGACGCCTGCGACCCCGCGCTCCCGACCGTGCTGGTCAACCATTTCCCGCTGGTGCGCGACCCCACGCGGATTCTGCGGTACCCCGATTTCGCGCTCTGGTGCGGGACCGAGCACACCGCCGACTGGCATGTTCGTTATCGGGCTAGTGCCGTCGTTTATGGGCATCTGCACATTCCGCGGACCACGTGGCACGACGGCGTGCGTTTCGAGGAAGTCTCACTGGGATACCCGCGCGAATGGAGATCGCGGCCCGCGGGTCCCGCCCGGCCCCGGCAGATCCTTCCCGTCCCGGAGCAGACTTCCTGAACCGGGCGAACCGCGCTTCCCGTTCTCCGGTGACAAAAAGGAATGCGGATCCGTGGTCCCGGGGGAGTGGACGCGAAAAGGGCCGGGTGATGGTCTCACCCGGCCCTGGTGCGTCCGCCGCCGGTGCCGCGCCGGGCGGATCAGGGGATGTGCCGCCGGATCAGTGGACGGCGTCGTACTGCTCGATCACGGTCGCCGGAATGCGGCCGCGCTCGTTGACCTTGATGCCCTGTGACTTCGCCCACTCGCGAATCTCGGCGGAGCGCTCGCGGTTGTTCTGCGTCCGCACCGGACGCCCGCCCTTGGCGGCCTTCGGACGGGCACGCCGGGCGTTCTGGACGAACTGCTCCAGATCCGCGCGGAGCTGCGCGGCGTTCTTCTTGCTCAGGTCGATCTCGTAGGGGACGCCGTCGAGCGCGAAGCTGACCGTCTCGTCCGCCTGTCCGCCGTCGATGTCGTCGACGAGGAGAACCTCGACCTTCTGTGCCATGCGGGGACTCCCTTGTTATGCATCCGGCTTGGCGTCCGGATGTGCCTCGATGAACGCAGCATAGACCTCATCGGAGATTTTGCCACGCTCGGAGACTTCGACACCCGCGGACTTCGCCCATTCCCGGACGTCGCCGTTGGTGTAACCCTTGACCTTCGCGGCGGCGGTGCTTCTGCGTCCCTTACCGGCGGGCTTCACCTCCTTCGCCTCGGTCAGGAACAGCTCCAGCGTTTCCAGCGCCTCGCGCAGGCGCTTGTCGTTCTCATCGCCGAGGTCGATGGTGAACGTGCGGTCGAGCACGCCGAAGTCCCGCTTGGCGACGTCGCTCCCTTCGGAGCCGTCGATGTCGTCTACCCGAATGACCTTCTCGGCCATGTGCGCTCTGTCTTCCTTCCCTCGCCGTTGCGGCGGTCCGACCGTAGCGGATTGCCGGAGCACGCCGCCGCGAACCGGGCGCGATCTCCGGAATGGTGGTGTTCTTTACCCTCCGCCGCGGCCATTGCCGCCATAAGCCGGGCACGGCCCGGCCCCGCCATTCTCCCGTCCCGGCGGACCGCCCGCGCCCGCGCGCCGGGGCCGTCGCGGTGCCGTCGTGGTGCCGTCCCGGGGCCGGACAGGGCGGGACCCCGGGCGCTTACCCAACGCACCGGGGTCCCTGAAGGGTTCGTCGTCCTGCGCACGCGCGGCCCGCGTGACGGGTCAGTCTCAGTCTTCCGCCGCGTGCTTCCGTTGCACTACCGCGCCATGGGGGCACGGGCCGGATTCGAACCGGCAACCTCGGCGGCCGTCCGCCCGTCCGTCCGGTCCGCGACGATCGACGACCTGCTGATTCTGGAGCGAGAGCCTGAGCTTGGTCGCGGCTGCCTCTGCCTGTTGGGCCATCCCGGCGCGAAAGGCCGGGAGGGGGACTCGAACCCCCACTGGACACCGCGTGGTTCAGTCTGACGTCTCAGTTTCAGCGTCGCGCCCCGTTCCCGGGGCGCACCCCCGCGCTCCAGCGGGGGAGTCTCATCCTCTCAGCCGAGCAGGTAGCCGAAGACCGCCTCGCCGACGCTGCGCTCGGTCACCTCGAACGCGTTGGCCTCCTCGCGGGCGAACTTCACCGCGCGGGCGAGCGCGTCGGCGCGCTCCAGCAGTTCGTTGACGCGCCGGGCGGGCAGCGCGCCGGAGAACTTCACGGTCGTCCAGTGGCCGACGGCGACGTCCTCGTAGAACACCTCGACCTGGGCGGGGTGCTTGTCGGTCGCCTCCGCCTTGACGTGGTTGAACGGCACCTTCTTGGTCTTCAGCGTCCGGACCGGGTCGGTCTTCCACGCGTCGCCCGCGGCGTCGAACGACCAGTTCTCGGCGGTGTCCAGCACCGGCAGCCGCTCCAGCAGGTGCCGCACCTCGGCGAGCTGCTTCTCCAGGAACAGCAGGTAGGTGACGGGCACGTCGCGCAGCAGCGCGCGGCCGTCCACGACGACGTCGGCGCGGGCCTCGCAGTTGGCGTGGTCCTTGGTGGCCGTGACGTCGAACAGCCGGGTGAGCGCCGCGGCGGTGCGCAGGACGTCCTCGCCCTTGACCTGCACGCGGGTCGACTCGGGCGGGAACTGGTCGCCGTCCTCGTCCTTCGGCTGGTACACGCGGGAGATCCCCGACAGCAGCGGCTGCTTCTGGACGAGCTGCCCCGCCTCGGCCAGCTCGCGCTGGGCGCGGGCGCGGACGCCCTTCTCGACGGCGATGATCTGGTTCAGCTTCGGCATCGCGCCTCCCCCCGGTGTCCCCGGAACCGTAAGTGATCTTCGCCGGCCGTGCACCCGGTTTTCGGACGGAAGGTTTGGACCGGGACGTCCGGGACATCCTGCGGGGGCGCCTCGGGGGAGAACGGCGCACCCGACCCGGCACCCGGAGGCCGTCCATGCTCGCTCTCGCCGCCGCGTTCGTCTTCGCGCTCGCGCTGCTGTTCGACCTCGCCGACCTGTCCAGCGGCTCGGTCGGCGTGCAGACGCTCATCGTGCTCGGCCTGCTCCTGCTCGCCCTGGAGATGGCGGGGGTCGGCCCGGCGCGGCGCGCCGCGTGGCCGCGCCGCCGCCGTCGCTGATCTACAATGTAAAGGCGCGGGGCGGTCAGCAGCCGTCACGGGCGAAGGCGCGCAGCCGGTCCAGGTCCAGCACGGTGATCCGCCGCCACCCGGTCCGGACGAGCCCGCGCCGCCGCAGCTCGTTCAGGGCGCGCGCGACCGTCTCGCGGGAGGCGTCCATCCAGCTCCCGAGCTCCTGCTGCGACAGCGGGGGAGCGATGTCGACGGCGCCGCCGGCCGGCGCCGCCCGGTGCCGCAGGGACAGCTCGGCCAGGTCGGCGAGCAGGCCCGCGAGCCGCTGGGGGCCCTTGGCCGACACCTGGGCCTGGAGGCGGCGGCTCGCGTCGTCCAGCCGTCCGACCATCGTGCCGCTGACCAGCCGCCACAGGCCCGGGTTGGCGTCCAGGAACGCGGTGAACCGCTCGGCGGGGACGAGCAGGCCGCGCAGCGGGCCGAGCGCCGTCACCGTCGCCGACCGCTCCCGCGACCCGAGCACCGCGCTCTCGCACACGAGGTCGCCGGGCCCGCGCACGGCCAGGACGACGTCGTGGCCGTCGGCGGTCGCGGCCGTCACCTTCGCCCAGCCGCGCTCGATCACCACGACGTGGTCGGAGGTGTCGCCCTGCACGCACAGCGGGGCGCGCGCCGCGTAGGGCCGAGACCGCGCCGAGGCGCGCAGCGCGGCGCGGTTCCCGGCGTCCAGGGCGGCCCAGAACGGCAGCGCGGGACGCGCGCCGCCGCGCGCCGGGTTCGGGATGGTCCGCTCGGTCACCGCAGGTTCCGTTCCGCGCGCCTCGGGACGGGGCGCGCCG
Source organism: Actinomadura rubteroloni (assembly GCF_002911665.1). Classification (NCBI taxonomy): domain Bacteria; kingdom Bacillati; phylum Actinomycetota; class Actinomycetes; order Streptosporangiales; family Thermomonosporaceae; genus Actinomadura; species Actinomadura rubteroloni. The sequence goes on along the minus strand of NZ_MTBP01000006.1, from coordinate 18,423 downwards.
CTCGGTCGGCGGGGGCGGCCGGCGCCGCCGCCGGTGGGCCGGTACCCGTGCGGTGGGGGGAGTGGGCCGTCGCGGCCGGCCGTCACGGGTACCGGCCCGTGCGCCCGCCGCCGGTGCCGTCCCGTCCCGAGGCGGACGGTCCCGGCGGCGGGGCGTCCGGTGCCGGGAGGAACCCCTCGCCGGGTTCCATCGTGGGGCCGCGGGGCGCCCGCGTCTGCGTCACCTGACACACAGCGCGGATCCGGGCAAGGGCAGGCGGTCAGACGTCGGCGCCGTCGCGGGCCAGGGCGTGCAGGAGGCGGTTGACGGGGCTGTGCAGGCCCCACCGGTCGGCGAGTTCGACGAGGGCGGCGGGATCGCGCGGGCCGCTCGGGAGCCGGTCGTCCAGGACGGCGAGGACGGGGTCGTCGATGTCGGTGACGACCCGCACGACGGTCTCGGCGGCGGTGAGGTAGTCCCCGGCGGCCTCCAGCCGGCGCCGCGCGCCCGCCGGGAACCCCTCGGCGGTGCCGTCGGCGAGGGCGGCGCGGATCCCGGCGACCGAGCCGAACCGGGTGACCAGGGCGGCTGCGGTCTTGTCGCCGATGCCGGGGACGCCGGGCAGCCCGTCGCTGGGGTCGCCGCGCAGGGTCGCGTAGTCGCCGTAGGCGCGGCCGGGGATGGCGTACTTGGCGGCGATCTCCTTCTCGCCCATGACCTGGAGGTTGCGGACGCCGCGCGCGGTGTAGAGGACGGCGACGGGCCCGTTGTCGTCGGCGAGCTGGAACAGGTCGCGGTCGCCGGTGACGATGTCGACGGGCCCGTCGGCCCCGCCGCGCACGGCGAGGGTGCCGATGACGTCGTCGGCCTCGTAGCCGGGGACGCCGGCGCGGGCGAGGCCGACTGCGTCCAGCACGGCGTCGATGACGGGGAGCTGGGCGCCGAGCGCGTCGGGGGTCTGGTCGCCGCCGTCGTCGGCGACGCGGTGCGCCTTGTAGGACGGGATCGCCGCGACGCGGAACTCCGGCCGCCAGTCGGCGTCCATGCAGCACACGAGCCGGTCGGGCGCGCGGTCCTGCACGAGCCGGGCGATCATGTCCAGGAGGCCGCGCACGGCGTTGACGGGCGTCCCGTCCGGCGCGGTGACCGACTCGGGCACGCCGAAGAAGGCGCGGAAGTACAGCGACGGCGTGTCCAGCAGCATCAGCCCGCTCATGGGCACCATCGTCGCACGCGCCGCCGACAGGACCGGGCGGCGCGTTTGGGATGCTGGGACCGACACGGACGGGCGACAGGAGGGGAGGCGGATGTGACGACGGAGTTGTATCCGGCGGAGCGGGTCGGGCGGGTGCGGGACGCGGCGCGCGCGGCGGGTCTTGGGGCGGTGCTGCTGACGCCGGGCCCGGACCTGCGGTACGTGACGGGCTACGACGCCAAGCAGCTCGAACGGCTGACGTGCCTGGCCGTCCCGGCGCAGGGCGATCCGTTCCTGGTGGTGCCGCGGCTGGAGCTGCCCGCCGCGCGGGAGTCCCCGGCGGGCGCGCTCGGGGTGGAGCTGGTGCCGTGGGAGGAGACCGACGACCCGTACGCGCTGGTCGCGGCGCGGCTGCCGCGCGGCCTCGGGCGGGTCGCGGTCGCCGACCGGATGTGGGCGGTGATGGCGCTGAGGCTGCGCGCGGCGCTGCCCGACGCCGAGCAGGTCGCGGCGGGGACGGTCCTTTCGGACCTGCGGGTGCGCAAGAGCGCGGCGGAGGTCGCGGCGCTGCGCGAGGCGGGCGCGGCGATCGACCGGGTGCACCGCCGGGTGCCGGAGTTCCTGAAGCCGGGCCGCACCGAGCGGCAGGTCGGCCGGGACATCGCCGACGCGATCCTGGACGAGGGGCACTCCTCGGTCGACTTCGTGATCGTCGGGTCGGGGCCGAACGGCGCGAACCCGCACGCGGAGCTGAGCGACCGGGTGATCCGGCCGGGCGAGCCGGTGGTGGTGGACATCGGCGGGCAGATGCCGAGCGGGTACTGCTCGGACTCGACGCGCAACTACTGCGTGGGGGAGCCGCCGGCGGAGTACCGGGAGTACTTCGCGGTGCTGCTGGAGGCGCAGCGGACGGCGCGGGCGGTCGTCCGTCCGGGCGTGGCGGCGCAGGACGTCGACGCCGCCGCCCGCGACGTGATCGCCGGGGCGGACTACGGGGAGTTCTTCGTCCACCGGACGGGGCACGGGATCGGGCTGGAGACGCACGAGGAGCCCTACATCGTGGCGGGCAGCGCGGTGCCGCTGGAGCCGGGCATGGCGTTCTCGATCGAGCCGGGGATCTACCCGGGGCCGCACGGCGCGCGGATCGAGGACATCGTGATCTGCACCGAGGACGGCTGCGAGAGCGTGAACGGCACGCCGCGCGAGCTGGTGGTCGTCGACTGACCGGGGCGCGCGGCGCGGGTGGGGCGGGGTCCGGCCGCGGGCCCCGCCCCTCCGGCGTTCCGGGACGTTCACACCTCTAGGGTCAAGCCGTCGTATCCGCGATGTCACGGGTGTGGCAGGGCAGATAACGATATCTGCACCAATAGGCTTCACGGTCGGTGATCGCCCTTGCGGCCCGCCTGTACTGCCCTGTAGTGCTTTGAGACATTGTTCCCCCCGGGTTACGAACGCATGTTCGCCAGGTTGCGGATCCGTCGTGGGGCCGGTGTCGAGCCGGTCGGGACGGAACCGCGCCGGACGCAGAGGAGACGCCGTGGCAGAGGTCGTCCTGACGAAAGTCGGGAAGGTGTACCCCGACGGAACCCGTGCCGTGACCGGTCTGGACCTCACGATCGCCGACGGGGAGTTCCTGGTGCTGGTCGGCCCGTCGGGGTGCGGGAAGACGACGGCGCTGCGGATGGTCGCCGGGCTGGAGGAGATCTCCGAGGGCACGCTCACGATCGGCGGGCGCACGGTGAACCGCGTCCCGCCCCGCGACCGCGACGTCGCGATGGTGTTCCAGAGCTACGCCCTCTACCCGCACCTGTCGGTCCGCGACAACATCGGCTTCGGGCTGTCGCTGCGCCGGATGGACAAGAAGGTCATCCGCGCGAAGGTCGAGGAGGCCGCGAAGATCCTCGGCCTGACCGACCACCTGGACCGCAAGCCCCGCAACCTGTCGGGCGGGCAGCGCCAGCGCGTCGCGATGGGACGCGCGATCGTCCGGGAGCCGCAGGCGTTCCTGATGGACGAGCCGCTGTCCAACCTCGACGCCAAGCTGCGGGTGCAGACCCGCGCGCAGATCGCCCGGATCCAGCGGGATCTCGGCGTGACCACGATCTACGTCACCCACGACCAGACCGAGGCGATGACCCTCGGCGACCGGGTGGCGGTGATGAAGCGGGGCGAACTGCAGCAGGTCGCCCCGCCGCAGGAGCTCTACGACCGGCCCGCGAACCTTTTCGTGGCCGGTTTCATCGGCTCACCGGCCATGAACCTGATCCAGGGCGCGCTGTCGGGCACCGCGGAGAACCCGCGGGTCGCGATCGGCGGCCAGACGCTGGAGCTGGCGCCCGAGGTGTTCGCCGCGCGGCCCGGCCTGGCCGGGTACCTCGGCCGCGACGTCGTCGTCGGGATCCGTCCCGAGGACATGGAGGACGCCGCGCTGAGCGGCGGCCCGGACGGGACGACGCTGGTGTCGACCGCCGAGCTGGTCGAGGCGATGGGCTCGGACGTGCTCGTCCACTTCACCGTCGAGGCCGCCCAGGTCGTCACCGAGGACACCCGGGAGCTGGCCCGCGACGCGGGGGCCGACGTCCCCGGCGAGGGCGGCGCGGCACCCCACACCGACGTCGTCGGGCGGTTCAGCCCGCGCACCGGCGTCACCGTGGGCGATCCGGTCACGGTCCGCGTGGACACCGGACGCCTGCACTTCTTCGACATCGAGACCGGCGCGTCGATCTGGGGATCGGCCGCCGGGCCTTCCAGGGAGGACGAGGGATGAGGATCAGCAGACGGGTGCTGGGCGCCGCGGTGGCGGCGGGCCTGGTGGCGTCGTCGGCCGCGGCGTGCGGCGGCGACGACAAGAAGGACACCGGCTCGGGCGGCACCGAGCTGAAGGGCGTCAAGATCGAGGTCGCCGCCAAGTGGACCGGGCCGGAGGAGCAGAACTTCCGCAAGGTCCTCAAGGCGTTCGAGCAGAAGACCGGCGCGACCGTCACCTACGCCTCCACCGGCGAGGACACCGACGCCTACCTCGGCCCGCGGCTGGACGCCAAGAACCCGCCGGACGTCGCGATCCTCCCGCAGCCCGGCCTGCTGCAGCAGTACGCCGCCAAGGGGCAGCTCAAGCCGCTCGGCGCGGACGTCACCGGCGAGGTCGACAAGAACTTCTCGCCGTACTGGAAGGACCTCGGCTCGGCGGGCGGCAAGTCCTACGGCGTGCTCGCCAAGGCGGCCTACAAGTCGATCCTGTGGTACCGGCCGCAGGCGTTCGCGGACGCGGGGATCCAGCCGCCGGCGACGTGGGCGGACCTGGTGAAGGACTCCCAGACGCTGCAGGACGCGGGCACGACGCCGTTCACGCTCGCCGCCGCGTCCAGCGACTCCTGGACGCTCACCGACTGGTTCGAGAACGTCTACCTGTCGCAGGCCGGGCCGGAGAACTACGACAAGCTCGCCCAGCACAAGATCAAGTGGACGGACCCGACCGTCGGCAAGGCGCTGGAGACCCTCGCGCAGATCTGGGGCAAGCCCGACTTCCTGGCGGGCGGCCTCGCGCAGGCCACCAAGACCAAGTTCGACGCGTCGGTCACCGACGTGTTCGGCACGCAGAAGGCCGCGATGGTCTACGGCGGCGACTTCGCCGCCGCCAACGTCGCGACCACCAAGGCCAAGGTCGGCACCGACGCGAAGGTGTTCGCGTTCCCCAAGGCCGGGAACACCGCGCCCGCGCTGCTCGGCGGTGACATCGCCGTCGCGATGAAGGACGGCAAAGGCGCGATGGCGCTGATGAAGTTCCTCGCCTCGCCCGAGGCCGGGAAGGTGTGGGCCGGGCTCGGCGGCTACCTGTCGCCGAACAAGAACGTCCCGCCGTCGGCCTACAGCGACCCGATCGCCAAGCAGCTCATCGCGCAGCTCCAGCAGGCCGGCGACGCCGCCCGCTACGACCTGTCGGACCTGGCCCCGGCCGCGTTCGGCGCGACGCCCGGCAAGGGCGAGTGGGAGGCGCTGCGCGCGTTCGTGCAGAAGCCGTCCGACGTCAAGGGCGCGCAGCAGAGGCTGGAGGACGAGGCCGCCAAGGCCTACAAGTAGGGCTTCCGTCCGGCGGGGCGCGCCGCGCCCCGCCGGAGCCGGCGCCCCGGCCTCCGGGCCGGGAACCCGAGGTGAGGGACATGATGGCTCCGCGAGAGGACACGCCGCCCGCGACGGCGGGCGCCGCGACGGGCGGCGCCGCCGCCACCGGGCCGGACGCGAGCACGGGGCGGCGGGACGGGCTTCGGCCGCCGTCGTGGCTGGCCGGGTCGTTCCTGCTGCCCGCGCTGCTGCTGCTCGGCTTCCTGGTCGTCTACCCGATCGTCTACACGGTGGTCCGGAGTTTCCTGGACTCCTCCGGCGGCTTCACCACGAGCAACTACACCGGGATCTTCGAGGGGCACGGCAACCTGCTCGCCGTCCGGAACACGGCGATCTGGGTGGTGGTCGCGCCGACGCTGGTCACGATCGTCGGGCTGCTGTTCGCGGTCCTCACCGAGCGGATCCGGTGGGCGACGGCGTTCAAGCTCGTGGTGTTCATGCCGATGGCGATCTCGTTCCTGGCGTCCGGCGTGATCTTCCGGCTGGTGTACGAGCAGGACCCCGACAAGGGCGTCGCGAACGCCGCGATGGTCGCCGTCCACGACGCGTTCAGCGCCGAGACCGCCTATCCGGGGGCGGGCCCGCGCGCGGGCGCGGCGCAGCCGCTGCGCGCCGAGGGCGGCGCGGTCGTGACGGCCCGTCCGGTGACGGCGGGGAGCACGGCGCTGCTGCCGCTGCTGCGCGTCAAGCCCGAGTACCTGCCGGCCAAGCCGGTCCCGGCGCGGGCGGCGGCGCCGCCGGGCCCGGGGCGGATCACCGGGACGGTCTGGTTCGACTTCACCCGGGGCGGCGGCGGACGGCCGAACGCGGTGGACCCGTCGGAGGCGGGCCTGCCGGGCGTGCGGGTCCAGGCGGTGCGGGACGGGAAGGTCGTCGCGTCCGCCACCACCCGCGACGACGGCACGTTCACGCTGGCCAAGGTCCCGGCGGGGCCGGTCACGCTGCGGCTGCCCGCCGGCAACTTCACGGCGGCCTACGGCGGCGCGGAATGGCTCGGCGACACGCTCATCACGCCCGCGATCATCGGCGCGTACCTGTGGGTGTGGTCGGGGTTCGCGATGGTGCTGATCGCCGCCGGGCTCGCCGCGATCCCCCGCGACGCGCTGGAGGCCGCGCGGGTCGACGGCGCCACCGAGTGGCAGGTGTTCCGGCGGGTGACGATCCCGCTGCTGTCGCCGGTGCTGGTCGTGGTGCTGGTGACGCTCGTCATCAACGTCCTGAAGGTCTTCGACCTGGTCTTCGTCATCGGCGGCGGCGACCCCAACGCGGGGGTGCTGGCCTTGCAGATGTGGACCGAGTCGTTCGGCGGCGGCAACGACCAGGGAGCGGGCAGCGCGATCGCGGTGCTGCTGTTCCTGCTCGTGCTGCCCGCCATGCTGTTCAACATCCGGCGGCTGCGGCGGGAGCGGAAATGACGGCCCACGACACGGTGCCTGGGGACGGCTCGGCGGGCGCGCCGCGCCGGGGGATCGCCGCGCGGGTCGCGGGACGGCTCGGCGGCGGCGCGGTGCAGGCCGTGCTGGTGCTGGTGGCGCTGTTCTGGCTCGTCCCGACGCTCGGGCTGCTGGTGGCGTCGCTGCGGTCCAACGCCGACAACAACTCCAGCGGCTGGTGGACGGTGTTCACCAAGCCGTCGCAGCTCACGTTCTCCTCCTACAGCGCCCTGCTGGACAAGCCCGACTTCGTGGACTCGTTCTGGAACACGGTGCTCATCACCGTCCCGGCGACGGTGCTGGTCGTCGTGATCGCCTCGCTGGCGGCGTACGCGTTCGCGTGGCTGGAGTTCCCCGGCCGCGACTGGCTGTTCCTGGTGGTCGTCGCGCTGCTGGTCGTGCCGGTGCAGGTCGCGCTGGTGCCCGTCGCCAAGCTCTACGGCAAGATCGAGTTCGGCGGGTTCCAGATGTTCGGGTCGATCACCGGGGTGGTGCTGTTCCACGTCGCGTTCGGCCTGCCGTTCGCGATCTTCCTGCTGCGCAACTTCTTCGCCGCGATCCCCCGGGACCTGCTGGAGGCGGCGCGGATGGACGGCGGCTCGGAGTGGACGATCTTCCGCCGGGTGATCTTCCCGCTGGGCGGCCCGGCCATCGCCTCGCTCGGCATCTTCCAGTTCCTGTGGGTGTGGAACGACCTGCTGGTGTCGCTGGTGTTCGCCGACACCGACGCGCAGCCGATGACCAAGTGGCTGCAGTCGCAGATGCGGCAGTTCACCGGGAACATCGACATCCTGGCGCCGGGCGCGTTCCTGTCCCTGATCGTCCCGCTGGCGGTGTTCTTCGCGTTCCAGCGCTACTTCGTGCAGGGCGTGCTGGCCGGCTCGGTGAAGTGACCCGGCGGGCGTCCCCGCGGTCCCGCACACGGGTGGACCGCGGGGCCGCCCTCTTCGGGTGGCCTCAGGCCGCCGCGCCGCCGTGCCCGATCGCCAGGCCCGTCGCGGGGTCGAAGAAGTGCAGCCGGCGCGTGTCCACGGCGACGTCGAGGTCGTCGCCGGGGCGGACGCGGGAGCGGGAGTTCACGCGGGCCGTCCACAGCGCCTTGTCGGCGGCCAGGGGGAGCGCGGCGCCGTCGTCCCCGGCGCCCTCGTCGTCGGCGAGGTCGGCGGTGTCCTTGTGCTCGACCGGCGGCGCGTCGATCGCGAAGATGACGTTGATCTCGCTGCCCAGTTCCTCGGTGACCCCGGCGGTGACGCGCAGCGGCGCCCAGCCGTCGCGGCCGGCGTGCGCGCCGTCCTCGAAGTCCGACGGCCGCACCCCGACGATCACCTCGCGGCCCGCGTAGGCGGACAGGCCAGGACGCTCGGCGGCGCGGGCGGCGTGGACGGGCAGGGTGAACCCGGCGAACGACACCGTCAGGCCGTCGTCCCCGCCGGCCAGCCGCGCGGTCGCGAAGTTCATCGCGGGCGAGCCGATGAACCCGGCGACGAACAGGTTCACCGGGTCCTCGAACAGCCGCTGCGGGGTGTCGACCTGCTGCAGGACGCCCTCGCGCAGCACGCAGACGCGGGTGCCGAGCGTCATCGCCTCGATCTGGTCGTGGGTGACGTACACGGTGGTGACGCCGAGGCGGGCGTGGAGCTGGCTGAGGGACGCGCGCATCGACACGCGCAGCTTGGCGTCGAGGTTGGACAGCGGCTCGTCCATCAGGAACGCCTGCGGCTCCCGGACGATCGCGCGTCCCATCGCCACGCGCTGGCGCTGCCCGCCCGACAGCTCGGCGGGCTTGCGGTCCAGGAACTGCTCCAGTCCGAGCATGCGGGCCGCGGCGACGACCTTGGCGCGCCGGTCCTCCTTGGACATGCCGCGCAGCTTCAGGCCGAACTCCAGGTTCTTCCCGACGGTCATGTGCGGGTAGAGGGCGTAGTTCTGGAAGACCATCGCGATGTCGCGGTCCTTGGGGGCGAGGTCGTTGACGACCCGGTCGCCGATCGCGACGGTGCCGGCGCTGATCTCCTCCAGGCCCGCGATCATCCGCAGGGCGGTGGACTTGCCGCAGCCCGACGGCCCGACCAGGACCATGAACTCGCCGTCCCCGATCTCCAGGTCCAGCCCGGACACGGCCCTGCTCCCGCCGCCGTAGACCTTGTCGACGCCCGTCAGCGTGATCGCCGCCATCGGGTCCCCCTCGCACTAAGTGGAAACGTTTCCATTCGGTGGTTAAGCGTTAAGCTCACCAGGCATAATTCGATCTAAAGCCATGGAAACGTTTCCAGGAAAGGGGGCGGGCGATGACGGCGACGATCAAGGACGTCGCGGCGGCCGCGGGCGTCGGCATCGCGACCGTGTCGCGGGTGTTCTCCGGCAACGGCCCGGTCGGCGCCGCGACCCGCGAGCGCGTCCTGGCCGCCGCCCGCGCGCTGGACTACCGGCCCGACGCCGCCGCGCGCGGGCTGAAGACGCGCGCGGCGGCGGGCATCGGGCTCGTCCTGCCCGACGTCGCCGACCCCTTCGCCGCCGAGCTGGCCGCCGGGGTCCTGGCCGCCGCCCGCGACCTCGGCGAGCACGTCGTGCTGGACGTCACCGGCGGCGACCCCGCCCGCGAGGCCGCCGTCGTGGAGCGGCTGGCCGGGCAGCGGCTCGGCGGCGTCGTCGCCGTCCCGGCCGGGCAGGACGCCGACTGGGCGGCGGCGGCCCGCGCGGGCGGCGTCGTGTTCGCCGACCGGGCGCTCGCGGCGTTCCCGCACATCCCGGCCGTCCGCGCCGACGACGCGGCGGGCGTGCGGGCGCTGGTGGAGTACCTGACCGGGCTCGGGCACCGCCGCGTGGCGTTCCTCGGGGCCGCCGCGCCCGGCGCCGCCCCCGGCGTCCGCGAACGCGCCTTCCGCGACGCCCTCGGCGGGGCCGAGGCGGTGCTCGTGCCCGCCCGGACGTCCCGCGACAGCGCCTACGGGGCGGCGGCGGGGCTGCTGCAGAGCCGCCCCGACGTCACCGCCGTCGTCGCGTCCGGGCGGCTGCTCGGCGAGGCCGCCGTCCTGGTCGCGCGGGAGCTGGACCTGCGGGTGCCCGCCGACGTGTCCATCGCCGTGATCGACGACGTCCCGTGGGCGGAGCTGTGCGACCCGCCGCTCACCGCCGTCGCCCGCCCCGCCCGCGCGATGGGCCGCCGCGCCGCCGAACTGCTGGCCCGCGACCCGGGCCGCGCGCGGCCCGCTGCGCCCGCGCCCCTGCCGACCGAACTGGTGGTGCGGGGGAGCTGCGGGCCGCCGCGCGGCGCCCGGGGGAGGCCCTGACGGACCGCCGTGTCGCGCGTCCCCGCGCGGGCGAGATCGCCGGAGCGGCGGCGGAACGCGGCGGACCGCGCTATTTTTTCCGGGTGGAGGAGATCGATCGTCAGATACTGCGCCTTCTCGCCGACGACGGGCGGATGAGCTTCACCGACCTCGCGCGCGAGACGGGCCTGTCGGTGTCGGCGGTGCACCAGCGCGTGCGCCGGCTGCAGAAGCGGAACCTCATCAAGGGCTTTGCGGCACGCCTGGACCACGAGCAGATCGGGCTGCCGCTGACCGCGTTCGTGTCGATCAAGCCGATCGACCCCGCCGCGCCCGACGACGCGCCGGACCGGCTGACGGGCGTCCCGGAGATCGAGGCGTGCCACTCGGTCGCCGGGGACGAGAGCTACATCCTCAAGGTGCGGGTGGCGTCGCCGAACGCGCTGGAGGACCTCCTGCAGCGCATCCGCGCCGCCGCGAACGTCGCCACCCGCACCACGGTCGTGCTGAGCACCCCGTGGGAGGGGCGCCGCCCGCCGATCTAGGGAGCGAACGCGGCCAGGGCCGTGCGCGCGGTGTCCAGGGCCCGGTCGGGGTCGGCGTCCGGCCCGATGATCTCGGGGTCGAAGTTCAGGTCGACGAACACCTCGGTCATGCCCTGCGCAGCGATCCGGTCCAGGTCCCCGCGGATCTCCGCCGGCGACCCGGTGAGCGGCGTCCGGTCCGCCGCGCCGCCGGGACGCAGCCGCACGGCGGCCCGGCAGACGAACCGCAGCGCGTCCGGGTCGCGTCCGGCGTCGCGGGCCGCGTCGCGGACGACGCCGATGGAGCGGGCGAGCGTCGCGGGGTCGGCGCGGCTGCTGCTGATCCAGCCGTCGGCGCGGCGCCCGGCGCGGCGCAGGGCGGCGTCGGCGGTGCCGCCGAGCAGGACCGGCAGGGGCCGCTGGACGGGCGCGGGCTCGACGCGGATCGCGGGGAAGTCGTAGAACTCGCCGTGGAACTCGGCCGTCCCGTCGTCCCACAGCGCCCGCAGGATCGTCAGGTACTCCTCGGCGCGGGCGCCGCGCCGGGCCTGCGCGACGCCGGCCGCCGCGAACTCCTCCGGCATCCAGCCGGTGCCGAGGCCGAGGTCGAGCCGTCCGCCCGCGACGCGGTCCAGGGTGGCGGCCTGGTGGGCGAGCAGCGGGGGAGCGGTGAAGGGCAGGTTGAGGATCGCGACGCCGAGCCGGACGCGCTCGGTGTGCGCGGCGAGGTAGGCCAGCGTGACGAGCGGGTCGGGGACGTTGCGGTACGGCGTCTCGGCCCCGACGGGGTTGGCGACCCGCTGCAGCGTCCACAGGGAGTGGTACCCGGCGGCCTCGGCCTCGCGGGCCACCAGTGCCTGGCGGTCCGGCGTGGCCCAGGCGCCCGTGACGGGCACCGCGAACCCGGTCTTCATCCTGCGGCTCCTTCCGGCCGTGGTCACTGACCTCCGACCTTACTATGTCAAGGCGGCGGGCGGGTGCCGCGGCACATCACAGGGCGGACGGAGGCGTGGACCGGCGCCCGGCAGATACGCTCGGCGCGGGAGCGGTCCTGAAGGAGGGTTCATGCGGCGTCCGGTGGAACAGTTGGCGCAGGCGGTGAAGCCGAGGCTGCGCGGGTGGCTGCACGCGGGGACGTTCCCGGTGGTGTTCGTGGCGGGGCTGGTGATGGTCGCGCTCGGCCCGACGCTGGCGGCGCGGCTGTGCGCGGCGGTGTACGCGCTGACGTCGGCGCTGCTGTTCGGGGTGTCGGCGTTCTATCACCGGGGCCGGTGGTCGCCGCGCGTCGGCGAGGTGCTGCGCCGCTTCGACCACGCCAACATTTATTTGATCATCGCCGGGACGTACACGCCGTTCGCGTACCTGATCCTGGACGGGATGGCGCGCGTCCTGGTGCTGTCGGTGGTGTGGGGCGGGGCGCTGGCGGGCGTGCTGTTCCGGGTGCTGTGGGTGGGGGCGCCGCGCTGGCTGTACACGCTGCTCTACATCGGGCTGGGCTGGGTGGCGGCGTTCTTCGTCCCGCAGTTCCTGGACGGGACGGGCGCGGTCGTCGCGGCGCTGGTGATGGTCGGCGGGGTGCTCTACAGCGTGGGCGGGCTGGTGTACGGGCTGCGGCGCCCGGACCCGTCGCCGAGCTGGTTCGGTTTCCACGAGGTGTTCCACGCGTTCACGATCGCGGCGTACGTGCTGCAGTACATCGCGGTGTCGTTCGTGGTGTACCGCGCGGTGTGATGCGGGTTCCGGCGGCGGGCGGGCTGTGTCAGGATGCCCGGCATGGGGTTCGCCGACCGTTACATCGCCGAGGACGAGGCGCTGGTGCTGGCCACGCGCCGCCACTGGACCGAGATGATCGAGGAGTTCCTGCTCCTGGCGCTGGTGTGGGTCGTGGCGGGCGCGGCGGCGTGGGCGCTGCCGCTCGGTGAGGACTGGGGCCGGACGGCCGGGTACGTCGTGCTGGGCCTCGCGGTGGTCGCGTCGGTGTGGGTGTGGCTGGTGCCGCTGCTGCGGTGGCGCGCGGAGATCTACATCCTCACCACCAAGCGGATCTACCTGCGGAAGGGCTTCCTGACCAAGTCGGGGCACAGCATCCCGCTGGCGCGGGTGAACGACGTGGCGTTCCGGGCGACGCTGTGGCAGCGGATCATGCGGTACGGGACGCTGGACGTGCAGTCGGCGTCCGAGCACGGGATGCTGCGGTTGAAGCGAGTGCCCGATCCGGAGGGGTTCAAGATGCGGATCGACCAGGCGGCGGCGGCCGAGCAGTCGCGGTTCCAGCAGGGTCCCGGCCCGGTCTGAGGGGCTCGCCCGCTCAGGGCGCGGCGGCGATGAAGCGGCACTCGCCGAACGCGACCTCGTCGCCGGGGCGGAGCCGGGCGGGCCCGGTGAGGCGGCGGCCGTTGACGCGGGTGCCGTTCATGGAGCCGAGGTCGTGGACGGTCCAGTGGTCGGCGCCGGGCGCGCGGTGGATCTCGGCGTGCAGGCGGGACACGGTGCGGTCGGGCAGGGTGAGGTGGCAGCCGGGGGCGCGGCCGACCAGGACGCGGGCCAGGCCGTCGGGCGGGAGCGCGAAGCGGGGCAGGCGCGGTGCGCGCCACGCCTCCTCCAGCCGGGCGGTGACGAGCGAGAGGCCGGCGATGAGGCCGGTGAGGCGTCGGGTGACGCGGCTGGTCGGCGGGAGGTCTTCGACGATCCCGGCGAGTTCGGCGTCGCTGCGGGCGCGCAGGGCGCGGTCGACGCGCTGCTCGAAGGTGTCCTGCGAGAGCCGTCCCTCGGCGTGGTGGTCGGCGAGGACGCGCAGGACGCGGTCGCGTTCGGCGTCGGAGGCGCGTGCGGGGACGAGCCCGTGGTGTTCGTGCGCGACGCCGTCCATGAGGGTCAGTATCGAGTGCGCCGCACGCGCTGTCCAGACGGGCCGGGGTCAGCGGGACAGGAGGTCGCGGGCGATGTGGGTCACCTGGATCTCGTCGGTCCCGGCGTAGATCTGGAACGACTTGGCGTCGCGGGCGAGCTGCTCGACGCGGTACTCGCTCATGTAGCCGTTGCCGCCGAAGAGCTGGACGGCCTCCTGCGCGACCTCGGACGCGGCCTGCGCGGCGTACAGCTTCATCGCCGACGCCTCGGCGAGGGTGGTGTCGCGTCCGGCGCGCTGCATCTCCAGGTGCCGGAAGACGAGGTTCTGGACGTTGAGGCGCGCGACCTCCATCTTGGCGAGCTTGAGCTGGACGAGCTGGAACTCGCCGATGGCCTGCCCCCAGAGCTGCCGGTCGCGGGCGTAGGCGACCGACAGGCGCAGGCACTCCTCGATGACGCCGAGGGCCATCGCGGCGACGCCGGCGCGTTCGGTGACGAAGTTCTGCCGGGCGGACTCGCGTCCGCCGCCGTCGCCGGCGGGCAGCAGCCGGTCGGCTCCGGCGCGGACGTCGGTGAGCAGGAGCTGCCCGGTGGGGGAGGAGTGCAGGCCCATCTTGCGCAGCGCGGGGGTCTGCTCCAGGCCGGGCATGCCGCGGTCCAGGACGAACGTGAGGATCTCGCGGTCGCGGGGCGGGCGGCCGTCGTCGAGCTTGCAGTAGAACACGATGGTGTCGGCGTGGGGGCCGTTGGTGATGAAGGTCTTGTTGCCGTTGAGGACGTAGCCGTCGCCGTCGCGGCGGGCGGTGGCGAGCATGCCGCCGAACGCGTCGGAGCCGGAGCCGGGCTCGGTGATCGCCCAGGCGCCGACCTTGTCCAGGGTGAGCAGGTCCAGGCCCCAGCGGTCCTTCTGCTCGGGCGTGCCGCGCTTCATGATCGTCCCGGCGGCGAGGCCGAGGCTGACGCCGAGCGCGGTCACCAGGCCGGGCGCGACGCGCGACAGCTCGATGACGGGGAGCAGGGCCATGGAGCCGCCGCGCGCGATGTCCCCGCCGCCGGTGCCGCCGCCGGTGCCGTCGCGGCGGGACGTGAAGGAGGTGCGGGCCAGCTCGTCCATGCCGAACGTGCGGAACAGGTCGCGCAGCAGGTCGTAGGGCGGGAGGTCGCCGGAGTCCAGGTCGTCCAGGCGGGGCCGGACCTTCGCCTCGATCCAGCCGCGGACGGCGTCGCGGACCATGACGTCTTCGTCGGACCACTCGATCATGCGTCACCTCTCGTCGTGCCGGGCGGGGACCATCCAAGCAGACGACGAAAGCGGACGCTTACTCAGGGGAGGAGGACGACGTCCGCGAGGATCCCGGGGCCGGTGAGCCGCGCGGCGGCGGGGCTGTCGTAGACGACGAGCAGCCGCGTCCCGGCGCCGGAGCGTTCCAGGACGGCGATGCCCTCGGCGTGGTCCTCGCCGTCGCCGTGCGGGAGGTCGCCGAGGACGGTGAGGGCGTCGCCGCGCAGCACGCCGGGCGCGTCGGCGTGCGCGGCGCCCGCCCACCGCACGACGCGGACGGGCCCCGACAGCGCCATGCTGGGGCCGGTGAGGATCAGCAGGTCGTCGCCGTCGGGGCACAGGTCGCGGATCCCGAGGCCGCCGAGGTCGAGGAAGTGCGTGCGGTACCGCTCGCCGTCGTCGCCGAACGGGAGCGCGACGAGGCGGCGGGGGTCGGCGGGGTGGGGTCCGGGGCGGATCTCGACCAGGACGGCCCAGCCGCGCAGGACGGGCCCGCGCAGCCCGAGGTAGAGGCGGTCGCCGTGGACGGCGACGCCCTCGACGTCCAGCCCGTTGTCCTTGCTCGGGATGGCGAGGAACGGCGCGAGGTGCGGGTCGTCGGCGAGCAGGTCGGCGACCGAGTCCTTGTCCAGGCCGAGGGCGGCGGCGGTGCGGTCGCCGTCGCGGGCGACGGCCTCGGGCATCCCGTCGGCGCCGGTGGCGAGGGGGATGCGGGCGAGCACGTACCGGTTGTCCTCGCGGACGACGGTCGCCAGGCGGCGCCGGGCCTTGCGGTCGGACTGCCCGTCCTTGATCCGCTTGCGCTTGAGGCTGTGCGACCCGACCGCCCACAGCCAGCCGCCGTGCACGGCGAGGCCCTCGATGTCGGCCTCCTCCTCGGCGCCCGCGGGCAGCGGGACGAAGTCGGCGAGCGCGACCGTGCGATGCCCGGTGTAGGCGGTGACGCGGCCGTCCGCGCCGGTCACGGCGGTGAGGCGCTCGACGGTGGCGGTCTCGTCGCCCGCGACCCACAGGCAGTCCCCATCGCGGCGGACGGCCGACAGGTTGGTGTGCGTCTCGTTCGCCCGGCTCTCGTCCTCGAAGCGCAGTTCGACCCGGCGTTCCACGATCATGCGCAGATCGTCCCACAGGCAGCGGGCGGGGGAACGCCGGGCCGGGCGTCCGGGTCAGGCCAGCGTCAGGCCGGGGTGCGCATCGCGCGGTGCACGGCGGCCCAGTACGCGGCGGTGAGGTCCAGGACGCCGTCGAACCCGCGGCGGACCTGCGCGAGGTCGACCTCGTCGCGGCACACGCCGGCGGCGGCGGCGACCAGCTCCTCCCGGTCGGACTTGGCGGCCTCGCAGATGTGGACGTAGAAGTACTCGCAGGAGGCGTGGAAGTCCTCCTCGTCGTACAGGTGCTTGTAGTTGCGCATCCCCTCGTACATGCGGATCGTCGTGGAGTGCGCGAGGGCGTCCTGGGCGAGCAGCGCGCCCTGCACGACGCGCGGGTCGGCGTCGGTGAACAGGGCGCGGCGGGCGTCGCCGAACGCGCGGGTCTCGGGGCGTCCGCCGCCGGCGCGCAGCTCCTGGACGGAGTAGCCGCCGCCGCGCAGCCGCCCGAGCAGCCCGGTCAGCATGCGCTCCAGCAGCAGCAGGTGCGCCTTGTCGGGGTCGCCGTTGCCGTACTCGGTGTAGAGGTGCTTGACGCGGGCGGCGCGGGCGGCCAGGTCGTCGGTGTGCAGGACCGACAGCGCGATCATCACGGTCGTGTCGATCGTGCGGGCGTAGAACTCGCGGGCGAACACCTCCACCTGCCGGAAGGGGAGCGGACCCGACATCCAGTGCCGGTAGAAGTCGTTCTCCAGCGCGGGATGGCGGCGGACCGAACCGGCCAGGTCCCGGATCGTTTCCGTGGCGGCGGCGTGCTGGACGGGCAATGGATCTCCCTCGACGGGGTCGGACGGCGGGCGACTCGAAGACAACCTACGACGGTTACCGGGAGTCGGAAACAATGTTGCGTGCCGGTTCCACGGCGCGAACAGTCCTGATCATGACCGAAGGTGGTCACGGCCCGCACCGGGGGTGTCAAGGGGGCGCGGCGGCCGGAACCGGCCGCGCCGCGGCGGGCGCCGCGCGGCGGAACGTTCCCGTGCGTTCGCGCGGTCTTTCCGCCTCCCGGCGCGGCGGTTCGGCACAATGCTCTCGAATCCGCCGAGGGAGCGGATCCCTCTGACTTCCTGCGAGGAGCCCACGATGGCCGGCATCACCGCGGCGTTGCGCGACCGCGACCCGAAGGACCGCCGCGCGGAGATCGTCCGTGTGCTCGTCGAGGCGTTCGCGCCGCTGATGGACCGCGCGCCCGCCGAGTTCCGCCGCCGCTTCCGCCGCATGGCGTCCGACCCGTTCGCGTTCTACCGGGGCAGCGCGTGCCTGTTCTATGCCGACATGGCCCTCGACGAGGACCCGTGGGCCGACGAGCGCACGTCCCGGGTGTGGATCCAGGGGGACCTGCACGCGCAGAACTTCGGCACCTACATGAACGACGACGGCGTGTTCGTGTTCGACGTCAACGACTTCGACGAGGCCTACGTCGGGCACTTCACCTGGGACGTGAAGCGGCTGGCGGCGAGCGTGGCGCTGCTGGCGTGGGGCAAGGCGCTGTCGGACGCCGACATCCGCCGCCTCATCGAGACCTACGTCCGCGCCTACGTCGACCAGGTCCGGCACTTCGCCGAGCACGGCGACGACGACGCGTTCGCGCTGACCCTGGACACCGCCGACGGGTACGTCCGGGACGTGCTCGTCGCGGCGCTGTCGTCCACGCGGATCGCGCTGCTGGACCGGCTGACGCGGGTGGAGAGCGACGGGCGGCGGTTCCGCGAGCACCCCGGGCACCGGCGGCTGGACGACGCCGAGCGCGCCCGCGTCGAGGCCGCCTACCGCGCCTACCTGGACACCATCCCGGCCGACAAGCGGTTCCGGGAGCTGACCTACGCGGTGAAGGACATCGTCGGGTCCTCGGGGTTCGGGATCGGGTCGGCGGGCCTGTCGGCGTACACGATCCTGGTCGAGGGGCACAGCCAGGCGCTGGAGAACGACGTCATCCTGTCGATGAAGCAGGGCAACGTCGCGGCGCCGTCCCGGATCGTCGACGACGCCCACATCCGCGCCTACTTCCGCCACCACGGCCACCGCACCGCGGTGTCGCGGCGCGCGCTGCAGGCCAACACCGACCCCTGGCTCGGGTACACCGAGCTGGACGGCGTCGGGTACGTCGTGCAGGAGCTGTCCCCCTACGAGGCGGACCTGGACTGGTCGGCGCTGACCGAGCCGGACGAGATGGTGCCCGTCCTGGACGACCTGGGCCGCGCCACCGCCAAGATCCACTGCGTGTCCGACACCGACTCCGACCACACCCTCGTCGGGTTCCAGGTCGAGGACGCGATCAGCGCGGTGATCGGCGCGGACGAGTCGGCGTTCGTCGCGGCGATGACGGAGTTCGGCACCGAGTACGCGGCGGTCGTCCGCGACGACCACCGGCTGTTCGTGGACGCGTTCCGCAACCACGAGATCCCCGGGCTGTGACGCCCCGCCGTCCCCGGGCCCGCGCGGGCCCGGGCACGGCGTCCGGGGTCAGCGGGTGAACGCCAGCGACGCGCCCGCGCTGATCATCACGACGAGCACGACCATCACGACCGGCTGGCCGAGCGGACCGGGCCGCCGGCGGGCCCGCGCGACGGCGGGCGGCGCGGCGTGCCGGACGGGCGCCGCGGCCGGGCGCGGCGGCGCGG